>NZ_CAMLJP010000070.1 GCF_946480385.1 uncultured Azospirillum sp. | reverse complement strand
CCGTATCGGCATCGCCCAGCATGTCGAGGGCACCGCCGTCGGAATGGCGGCGTGACGGCGCTGGCCGATCCGGACACCGCGCTTGCCGCCTTCGCGGGCGAGCGGGTGCGGCTGCGCGCTCTGGCTTACCGTCTGCTCGGTTCGGTGGCGGAGGCGGAGGACGCGTTGCAGGACGCCTGGCTGCGCTGGTCCGCGGTGGCGCCCGGCAGCGTCGGGTCGGCCCCCGCCTTTCTGACGACGCTGGTGACGCGGCTGGCGCTCGACCGGCTGCGCTCCGCCCGGGTGGCGCGCGAGCGTTATTACGGGCTGTGGCTGCCCGAGCCCGAGGTCGCCGGCTGGGATGATGGGGCGGAGGACGGAGCGGAGTCCGAGTCGGTGCCGATGGCGATGCTCCTGCTGCTGGAACGGCTGGCGCCGGACCAGCGGGCGGTCTTCGTCCTGCGCGAGGCGATGGATCTGGATTACGCGGAGATCGCAGGCATGCTCGGCAAGTCGGTCGAGGCCTGCCGCCAGATCATGCGGCGCGCCCGTGCCCGGATGGCCGAACCGTCCGCCGCGCTGGCCGATCCGGATGCCGGGCGCCGTCTGGCCGCCGCCTTCGCCGAGGCCAGCGTCCGGCGCGACTATGCCGCCATCGTCGCCCTGCTGTCGGACGACGCCCAATGGCTGAGCGACGGCGGCGGGATGGTGCGGACGGCGGTCAACCCGCTGTTCGGTGCCGACCGCATCGCCCGCTTCCTGATCGGCGTCCAGCGCAAGCGCGCCGTCAGCTTCCGATTCGTGCCGGTGCGGGTCAATGGCGGGCCGGGGCTGCTGGCCGAGCTGGGCGGGTCGTTCCGCAGCGTGCTGGCCTTCGACGTTGCTGACGGCCGGATCCTGCGGGTCTATCAGGTTGCCAACCCGCAGAAGCTGGAGCGCGTGCGAAGCTTTTAGGCTGTCCGGTTTTTAGGGCGTCGCCTCGTCCAGCCAGCGGTCGAGCGCGGTCAGGTCGACCGGGCGGGGCAGGATGGGGAAGGGCAGGTTCGGCATGCGCGGACCGGTCATCAGAATGCGGGTCTGCGGATAGAGCATCGCCGCCAGCGCCGCGGCGCGGTCGCCCTCGTCGCCCTCATGGTCGAGCGGCAGCAATGCCACGACCGGCGCCTCCGTCCCGATGAGGGTCAGGGCCTCCAGCGCATCGGCGGTCTGGGAAACCTGAAAGCCGCGGCCGGACAGATGGCCGGCCAGCGCCTCGCGCTGGATGCGGTCGGCATCGGCGACCACGGCGCGGCGCCCGCCATAGCCCGGCATCCGGATGTCCGCTTCGATGCTGAAAGCCACGTTCCCCCTCCGTCCATCATGTTTTTGTTATGGACGGAACGAGTATGCGGGTGGGTGGACGGGTTGTAAACGACCGCTACCTGTGGTTCGACCTTCGTCGAATACGGACCACTTCGCCCTTGTGCATCAGCGCCAGCATCGGCAGGTCGCTGGGATGGTTGCCATAGCCCCAGGTGGCGGCGACCGGGCCGTTGCCGGCGATCCAGCCGGTCACCCGCTCCGCCTTGTCCAGCCGCACGCAGTTGGCGGTGCTGAGCCGGCCGGTCAGCTTGCCGTCCACCACCTCCATGCCCGTCGCCAACAGGTCGTCCACCTCCAGCCCGCGCAGCAGTGCCGGCATGTAGAGGTCGAGCGCGCCGGTGGCGACCACCACGCGCCGGCCCTGCCGGCGATGCTCCTTCAGCACGTCGAGCATCGGCTGGTGCCAGCGCACGCGGGGGACCATCCGCTCCGCCGCGGCCAGCGCGTCGGCCACCGGCAGGCCGCGCAGGGTGCGCTTCAGGTAGATCGCCTTGACCGAGCCCGGGAAATCGCAGCCCGGCCCGCGGCCGCGGACATGGCGGTGCAGGGCCGACCGGATGGCGTCGGCCAGCGCCAGGGCGGCGCGGCGCCGGCCGATCACCTCGCCGACGAACATCGGCAGGCTGTCGCCATGGATCAGCGTCCCGTCGAAGTCGAAGAAGGCCACCCCGGCCGGTCCGGAGATCGCTTGGCCGGATACCAATGCCCCGGAAACCGGCGAATCGGGAGCCATCGCCAGCAGCGGCGCAGGCCGCGTGATGCTGGTCCGGGGCTCGATGCCGCGGGGCGGAACGGACGTCGTTTGCATGACCATGGTTATCCGGCCGGCGCGGTGCGGCAGGCAAGGATTTTCAAGTCGGCCCCGGCCAAGTCGGCCCCGGCGGCGCCGATCAATGCAGCATGGTGGGGCCGCAGGGCGTTTCGAAGAGCGGTCCGTCCTCCGCGCCATCCTCCGCCCCGTCGTCGGAGGCGAAGTCCGGCCCGGCGGTGTCGTCCACCTCCTCCAGTTGGGCGATCAGGTCGCCTGACGCTTCCTCCAGCCCGGCCTTGACGGCGATCAGCAGGTTGATGATCTCGCCATTGTCCTGCTCCAGGCTGCGGACCCGCTCCTCCAGCCGGTCGATGCGGCGCATCAGCAGGTCGGACAGGCGGTCCAGCCGTTCGAGGACAGGGTCGGGACCCGAGCCTGCGGCGTTGGCTGCGGTTTTGGGAATGTCCGGCCCGGCCGTGCTTGGCGGGCTTTCGGGCCGGGCGTCGGGGCGTCGGTCTTGGCGATTGTCGGGACGATCATCCATGGTGCGGCCGGTTCCGGTCAGTGAGGTTTGCTCCTCGCCTAACCTTGGACCAGCGGCCGGCAAGGTCCAGCCCAACAGCCGATGCACCCCGCAAGCGATGGCCGCCTGATCCGCTCGTTCCGCGTGTGGAGATTCCGGAGAAGGCCGATTCAGCCGGCACCCCTTGTGCGCATCGCCAGCAAGTTCCGTATACAGTTAAGACTCGGATTTATCAGTTCGGCGTTTGCGCGGAACACCGTACAGTTCCAGCCGATGGCCGATCAGGTCATAGCCAAGTTCGCGGGCTATGCTTTCCTTCAGCCGTTCCATTTCATCGTTGGTGAACTCGATCACTTCCCCTGAATCGACATCGATCAGATGGTGGTGATGATCGGTTCTGGTTTCTTCGTAGCGCGCCCGGCCGTCACCGAAATCCAGACGGTCGATGACGTGCGCCTCCTCGAACAGCCGCATCGTGCGATAGACCGTGGCGATGGAAATGCGCGGGTCGATGGCGGATGCACGGCGGTGCACTTCCTCCACATCGGGGTGGTCCGTCGCCTCCGACAGCACGCGCGAGATCACGCGGCGCTGGTCGGTCATCTTCAATCCCTTCTTCACGCACAGTTCTTCAAGGCGCGAGGGCATGGACATCCCCTGTATTCCTGTCTTTGTTCGACGGGCGACGCTTCGCCCCTCTGGTCTCCCTGATCCCCGGGGAACGCCAGCACAGAACGCCCACCGGATGTTCCATCCCGGCCGGCCATTCGCGGCACCCCGAATATCCGACCAATATACTGTGTTTCGGACGCATTCTCAAATGCCCACGTCCTCCGAAAGCCCTGCCGGACGGCCGAGCGGAAGAAATGTTTCCGGTCAAAGCCATAGTACTTTCAGGCTATCTCTCTGCTGGGGCTGAGGGTTGGAACAGAAACCAATTGCTCATAATCCCCTGCTAGGTTTTGCCGGAAGAAGCGCCGTGCAGTCCGCGACGGCGCGGTATCGGACGTGACCATACCGGACAGGGAGGGGGGAGGAGCCGCAATGACGCCATTCGATGTCCCGCCTCCCGTCCTGCAGAGTCCGGCGGAGTCGCCCATGGACGAACCCGCCTTCACCGCCGCGGGGCTGGCCGTTCCGGTGTCGCCGCTGACCCTGGACCAGGACTGTGCCGCCGCGCTTGCCCGCTTCCAGCGCCAGCCGGAGCTTGCCGCTTTGCCGGTGGTCGACGGCGACGGCTGCGTCGCCGGGATGCTGGAGCGTGGCCGTCTGCTGCCGGAGAGCGGGGGAGAGGGGGGCGGACGGCAGCCGGTCTCCGACGCGATGGACCCGCATCCGCTGCTGATCGACGGGGCGACTCCGCTGGCGGAGATCGGGCGGCGGCTGGCCAAGCTGAAGCCGGCGGCGCTGGTGACCGGTTTCCTGGTGGTGGAGCAGGGCCGCTATCTCGGTGTCGGCACGGTGACCGGGCTGATGGCGCGCTCGGCCGAACAGACGGAGCTGCGCGCCCGCCAGCTGGAGGAGGCGCGCCGGCAGGCCGAACGGGCGATCCGCGCCAAGACCGCCTTCCTCGCCAACATGAGCCACGAAATCCGCACGCCGCTGACCGCGATGATGGGCTTCGCCGAACTGCTGGAGCAGGAGGTGCTGGGGCCGCACGCCATCCCGCTCTATCGCGAATACGCCCGCGACATCGCCGAGAGTGGCCGGCACCTGATGGAGCTGATCAACGATCTGCTCGACCTGTCCAAGGCCGACGCCGACCGGCTGGAACTGGTGGACGGGACGGTGGACGTGGTGCGGGTGGCGATCGGCACGGCGCGGCTGCTGGCCGAGCGGGCGTCGCGCCATGGTGTGAGCATCGCCACCGCGGTGCCGCTGGACCTGCCGCCGCTGCGCGCGGACGAACGCAAGCTGCGCCAGATGCTGCTGAACCTGCTGTCCAATGCGGTGAAGTTCACGCCGGCGAATGGCGTGGTGACGCTCGGCGCCCATGTGGCGGCGGACGGCGCCTTGTGGCTGTCGGTGCACGACACCGGCATCGGCATGACCGGAGAGGAACTGGCCAAGGCGCTGGAGCCCTGGGGGCAGATCGACAGCGCGCTGGCCCGCAGCCAGATCGGCACCGGTCTGGGACTGCCGCTGACCAAGCGCCTGATCGAACTGCACGGCGGTCGCCTGGACGTCGTCAGCCGCCGCGACGAGGGCACCACCATGTCGCTGGTCTTCCCGGCCAAGCGGGTGGGGCGTGGGTAAAGGAAAAGCCCCCTCCTCCGGGGAGGAGAGGGCTTTTTCGTCAGACTTTCCTGTTCAGGGCGATCCTTACGCCAGCCCCTTCTCCATCGCGCTCGCCAGACGGCGGGCGAAGGCGGCGGGGTCGGGCAGGGCCTCGCCTTCGACGATGCGGGCCTGATCGAGCAGGAGCCAGGCCGCATCCTCCAGCGCGTCGGTGGCGCCGCTGCCCTTGGCCCGTTCGGCCAGACGCTTGATCAGGGCGTGGGACGGGTTGATCTCCAGGATGCGCTTGCCGACCTCGCCGTTCAGCTGCTTGTGCTGCTTCAGCAGGCGCTCCAGGTGCATGTCCATGTCGTTGTCGTCGGCGACCAGACAGACGGCGCTGTCGGTCAGGCGTTCGGACTTGCGGACATCCTTCACCGCGTCGGACAGGGTCAGCTTCAGCAGGGCCAACAGGTCGGTCAGCTCGCCCTCCGGAGTCTTCTCCTCCGGCTTCTCGGCCTCTTCGCTCTTGATCTTGCCGAGATCGGCGCCGCCGCGGGTCACCGACTTGAACGGCTTGCCGTCATAGACGCCGACCGACGGCATCCAGAACTCGTCCACCGGGTCGGTCAGCAGCAGGACCTCGACGCCCTTGGCCTTGAAGCCTTCCAGCTGCGGGCTGCGCAGCAGGGTGTCGATGTCGTCGCCGCTGATGGTGAAGATGGCGTCCTGGCCTTCCTTCATCCGCGCGACATACTGCTCCAGCGACACCAGCTCGTCGCCGGCGGTGGTGCGGAAGCGCAGCAGCTTCAGCAGATCGTCCCGGTGCTCGTAATCCTCATAGAGGCCTTCCTTCAGCACCGCGCCGAAGTTTTCCCAGAACGTGTCGTATTCGGCGGCATTCTCGCTGTCCTTGGCCTTCTTCGACAGTTCCGACAGGACGCGTCGCGTGATGCCGGCCTTGATCTTGGCCAGCATCGGGTTGTGCTGCAGCATCTCGCGGCTGATGTTCAGCGGCAGATCCTCGCTGTCGACCACGCCGCGCAGGAAGCGCAGGTAGGGCGGGATCAGCCCTTCCGCCGCGTCGGTGATGAAGACGCGCTTGACGTACAGCTTCACCCGGTGGGCGCGCTTGGGATCGAACAGGTCGAACGGCTTGGTCGAGGGCACATAGAGCAGGTTGGTGTATTCCAGCGCCCCTTCGGCCCGCCAGTGCAGGGTCAGCCACGGATCGTCGAAGGCGTGGCCGACATGGTGGTAGAATTCCTTGTACTGGTCGGCGGTGATCTCCGACTTCGACCGGGTCCACAGGGCCGACGCGCTGTTCAGCGCCTTGGCCTCGTCACCCTCGCCGAACAGGATCGGGATGGCGATGTGGTCGGAGTATTTGCGGACGATGCCGCCGAGTCGGGCCTCGTCGAGATACTCGTCGTCGCCTTCGCGCAGATGCAGGACGATCTTCGTGCCGCGCGGCAGGCCGTCGGTCTCGGCGATGGTGAACTCGCCCTTGCCGTCGGATTCCCAGCGCCAGCCCTGGTTTTCGCCGGCCTTGCGGGTCAGCACGGTGACCTTGTCGGCGGCCATGAAGGCGGAATAGAAGCCGACGCCGAACTGGCCGATCAGGTTGACGTCCTTCTTGCCGTCGCCCTTCTCCGCACCCTCCAGCGACTTCATGAAGGCGGCGGTGCCGGAGCGGGCGATGGTGCCGAGATTCTCGACCAGATCCTCGCGGTTCATGCCGATGCCGTTGTCCGCGACGGTCAGGGTCCGCGCGTCCTTGTCGACCAGCAGGCGGACCTTGAGGTTCGGATCATCGGCCGAGAGTTCGGGCTGGGTCAGCGCCGCGTAGCGCAGGCGGTCGCAGGCGTCCGACGCGTTGGAGACCAGTTCGCGCAGGAACACTTCCTTCTCGCTGTAGAGCGAGTGGGCGACGATGTCGAGCAGACGGCTGACCTCGGCTTGAAAACTGAGCCGTTCCTCGGTCATGGGGGCACCTTCGTTGGTTTTGCACAGGTGGGCGTCAAGACGGCGGAGATATGTGAAAGCGTCTCCGCCGTTCAAGAGGCTTGTGGCGTGCAACCGCGGGAGGTGTGCGGTGAGGTGTCGCGGGTGGGGGCGTCGCTTTCCCCCACCGAGGTCCCCTTACTACTTCTTCTTCGGCTGTTCCGCCGGGGCCGGTTCGCCGCCGCCGGCCAGCAGCGGGGTCATGTCGGCGCCGTTCAGCAGGAGCTGGCCGGCCTCCGTCACCTCGAACTTGTAGGTGCGGATGTCGGCGCCGGTGTCGTCCTTGCCGGCCTGACCCATGGCCTGGACCATCGCCAGACCGCCCAGCAGATCCTGGGTCTCCTTGTCGGGCTTGGCGCCCGGCGCCGGCTGCATCGCCTTCACCGCGGCGTCGATGCCGCGCAGCAGGACGGTGGCGCCGCCGGTGACGCCGAAGGCGGCCTGGGTGGCGACCTTGACCGCACCGGTGGCGGTGCCGGCCGTCGCCGGGGTGTCGAGGTTCAGCGCGTCGATCCGCAGCTCCGTCCCGGCCTCGCCCATCGCGGCCATCGCCTGCTGCATCACCATCTCGGAGGAGGGCGGCGGGGCGGCCTTGTTCTTGGCGCCCTTCTTCGGCGGCGGGGCCTCTTCCGCCTCGGCGGCCTTGGCCAGTTCGGTGAAGGCCTTCCACAGGGCGCTGTTCGGCAGCTTGGCGACCGACAGCTTCATTTCGAAGGCGCGCGGGGTGAAGGCTTCGGGCGCCGGCGACGGCGTCATGGTGAAGTCGCGCGCCTCGATGCCCATGCTGACGGTCGACAGCGCCTGGTCGAGGTCGGTCAAGCCGCTGCGGAAGGCGAGCTGGCCGAGCGTCACCGTGGTCCCGTCCTCCGGATTGACGACGGACAGGTTGGACAGGCGCATGGCGCCGCTGACGCCGCCGAAGATGCCCTGCAGCTTCGGCAGAAGCTCGGCGCTGGTCGGCGCGGCCCCCTTGGCGGCGGTCTGTTCCGACAGCTTCTGCAGCGCGCTGACCTTGGTCAGGTCGACGCGGGTGTAGGTGGCCTCGGCGGTGACGCCGCCGATCTTCACCAGCTCCTTGTTCTTGTCGTCCTGCACCGACAGGCCGCCGAAGGCGAAGGCGGCCGGGCCGCTCCACAGGGTGGCGCCGCCGGTCCCGGCCTCCGGCTTCAGGTCCTGGACCATGGTCATGGAGGCGACGGAGATCTTGCCCTTGCCGTCGGCGGCGTTGACCGCGATGTCGTTGTAGGCGGCATCGACCGTCAGCAGCGTCTCCAGCGTGCCCGACCAGGTGCTGGTGAAGGACTGCTTGCCGATGGAGATGGTGGCGGCGTCGACATACTCGTCGTTGTCGTCGAGGTTCTGCACCTTGATCGCGCTGGGCAGCGTGATCGACACGCCATACTGGCCGTCATCCTTCGGCGTCACCGACAAGAGGACGGTGCCGATGTCGAACAGCGTGCCTTCGGCATCCTCGGCCGACAGGCGGGGCAGGGCGACGTCGTAATGGTCGCCGGCCGGCTTGACGGTGGGCTCGCCCTGCCATTCGAAGCCGACGCCCTCGCCATCCTCGCTGGGCGGCGGGAACCAGCGGGGCAGGTCTTTCTTCAGCGAGGCGGCGAGCGCCTTGGCCCCGGCGTCGTCGACGGCGGGGGCAGCCTGGGCTGGCGACCAGCCGGCCACCAGCGCCAGCATGCCGCCGGCGATCAGGGCGGGCCTCAGGGAACGGACCGGCAGGGCCGGGACGGGCGAAAGACGGCTGAGACGCATCGAGGAACTTCTCCCGGGTACGATTTGGGAGCACGTTAATCTTGATACGCTTGGCCGGTCCATGCCCCTAATGGGCGAAATCTCAAGGGGACGTTAAAAATCCAGGTCGGCGTAGTGCTTGGGCGGCGGGCAGCCGGTGATGTTGTCGGCCAGCAGCGCGCGGAAGCTGGGGCGCGACTTGATCCGGGCGTACCAGTCCTTGGCCTCCGGACTGCGGTCCCACGGCACGTTGTCGATATAGTCCAGGCAGGACAGCTGCGCCGCGGCGGCGATGTCGGCCAGGGTGAAGACCGACCCGGCCAGCCAGGGCCGCCGTTCCGACAGGAAGGCGATGTAGTCGAGATGATAGGTGACGTTGGCCAGCCCGGCGCGAATCGCCGGGGCGAAGGGGTGGCCCTGGCCGGACAGCCGCTTGATCAGCTTCTCGCCCACCAGATTCTCGGTCACCTCGCGTTCGAACTTGTTCAGGAACCAGTCGGCGACCCGCCGCACCTCCGCCCGCGCCGCGATCTCGCGCGGCAGCAGGGGGGTGTCGGGATAGGCCTCCTCCAGATATTCGATCACGGCGAGGCCGCCGGCGACGACCGTCCCGTCCTCCTCCACCAGAACCGGAACCTCGGCGGCCGGGTTCAGCTTCAGGAAATCGGTGCGCCGCTCCCATGGCCTTTCGACCACGGGTTCGAAGGGCAGGGCCTTCTCGGCGAGCATCACGCGCGCGGTGCGCGACAGGGCGTGGATCGGGTGGTGGTACAGGGTTCGCATGGCGGCGCGACTTTACCGCAACGCCGCAAAGGAAAACAGCCTGCGCATCCGGGGCTGCGGGTCTCGTTGGGGGTGGGCCGGAGGGGCAGGCGGCAAGCGGTTCACCCCATCCGCGACAGGCGGTAGAGCACCAGCGCGTCAGGCTGGTCGGAGGGGGCCGCCACCGGCGTCCAGCCGTTGCGTTCGTAGAAGGCGCGGGCGGCGGCGTTGCGGGCGGCGCAAGCCAGCTCGACCGGGTGGGGACCGCCGCGCAGCAGGGCCAGCGCCTCGCGCAGCAGGGCGGACCCGATGCCGCGCTTGTGCCATCCGGGGTCGATGAACAGGTTGTGGATGACGCCGGCTCGTGGATCGAGCGAGACGAAGCCGACCACCGCCCCGGCCCCACCCCCGGTTCCGTCAACCTCGGCGACCAGCACCGCATCCTCGCGCACGCAGTCGTAATAATCATCCAGCCCGAAGCGGTCGGCGGGTTGCCAGGAGAAGGCCTGACGGCGGCCGTGCAGGAAGATCTCGGCACAGCGTTCGGAGTCGGCGCTGCAGGCGGAACGGATCGCGATGCGCACCCCTTCCCCGGCCGGCATGCCTCTCTCCTTCTGCCCGTTGCGTCCGATCATGAGGATCAACCGGATCTCCGGTCAGACTATTCCAGCGGCGGGTCGTCCGGGAACGGTCCTTTGGTCCTGTCGGGAGAAAGAGACGTTCAGGGCGGCGCCTTGTCCCCGGCCGCTTTCCCGGTGGCGGGCTTCTCGGAAGGGGGCTTTCCGTTCGCGGCCTTCTCGCCGGTGGCGGGGGGGCTGTCCGTGCCGGACGGCGCCCGTGCCGGTTCGTTGGCCGCGTTGCCGAGCAGGCCGGCCTCGCGGTAAAAGCGCTCCGCGCCCGGATGCAGGGGAACCGAGACGTTGGCGACCGCGCGGGCGGGATCGAAGTTGCGGCCCTGCGGGTGGCCGTCGGCCAGGACGCGGCGGGTGTTCTCGTGCCACAGCGCCCGGACGACGCCATAGATCAGGTCGGGATCGCGGTCGGCGCGGGTCAGCAACTCCGCCCCCAGGCTCAGGGTCGGGGTGGGGGCGCTGCCGGGATAGGCGTTGGCGGGGATCACGTCCTCGATATAGAAGCGCTGGGTCCGCAGCAGCCGGTCGGCAGGCTCGCCGTCCAGCGGCACCAGCCGGATCGGCACCCGCGCCGCCACGTCCGCGACCGCCGCCACCGGGTAGCCGCCGACCATGAAGAAGCCGTCCAACTCGCCCTTCGCCAGCCGGTCGGCCGCCGTGCCGGGCTTCAGGTAGAGCGGCGTGATCGAGCTTTCCGACAGGCCGTAGGCGTCCAGGATCAGCCGTGCCTCCACCAGCGTGCCGGAGCCTTCCTCGCCCAGCGAGATGCTGCGGCCCTTCAGGTCGGGCATGCGGTCGATGAAGCCATCGGAGCGGACGACGACCTGGATCGCCTCCGCATAGAGCATGCCGAGCGAGCGCAGTTCGGCGAACGGGCGCTTGCCGGTGAAGCTGCCGGTGCCGCTGTAGGCCCAATAGGCGACGTCGGCCTGGGCGAAGCCGGCCTCCACCGTGCCGGCGCGCAGCATCTCGATGTTGTCGACCGAACCGTTGCTGGCCTGCGCCACCACGATCAGGCCGGGGATGCCGCAGCTTCCGCCCTTGTCACAGGGGCGGGAGCCCGGCGGGTTGGAGATGGCGTTGGCGATCAGCCCGCCGATCGGGAAATAGGTGCCGGCGGTGGTGCCGGTGCCGATGCGGAAATAGCGCAGATCCTGCGCGGCGGCAGGGTCACCCAGCAGCAGGCCGGCGGACGGCAGCAGCGGCGCCAAAGCCACCCCGCCCAGCAGGCGGCCCAGCAGACGGCGGCGGGTCAGGGTCGGCATCCGGGGGGCGGACATGTCGGGACCGTCCCGAAGTCCCGGTGAGGGGAGCGCCGGCGGGGTAAGGCAGGCTGTGGCGGCTGCGCGGGGCACCGGGGCGTTCCGTTCGTCTGGCCCGTTGATCCCGGACGGGAGGGGCGGGGCGGGAAGGAGGGGCGTGTCTTCAAAGATTTCCGCGCAACCCCGTCATTTCAAGGCGCAACCGGTCAAATCGCGCCGACGAGGTCGAGAACGCCGGCGACTGCTACCACACCGCCACACAGCCGCACCGCCCGGTCCGACTCGGCCTGCGTCACCGCGATGGACAGCCCCAGCCCGCCGCAGGCGACCAGCATCAGCCCGGCGGCGAATCCGGCCCAATAGAGCGGCGGCCCCTGGTGGGCATGGCCGTGGAACACGGCGGCGACCGCGGCGATCAGCACCGCCAGCACGGCCGGCGCCCGCACCCCCAACGCCACCAGCGACCCGACCACCACCAGCGAGGCGGCCAACCCCGGCCCGGCATAGGGCAGCCGCACCCCCATCTGGGCGGCGAAGCCCGCCGCCAGCGCGGCGGTCACGGCGGCGGCCGGCACCTGCCACACCGCGGTGCCGCCGGTCTGCCCCGCCCACATGCCGATGCCGAGGATGCCCAGCAGATGCTGCAGCACCCACACCGGCGTGGTCAGCCCGGTACCGAAGGCCCCCGTCAGCGTCGTCATGCGCCTGCATCCCCCATCCCCCCATCCTCCTCCCATTTCGCTCCGGCAGCCGGTATGGCGGCTGAGGCGGGGCGGGGTCAAGCGGTCAGGCTTCAGGTCGGAGAGGGGAGAAGACTATCGCGCCAGCGGGTCGCCCCACTGCCGCAGGTCGTTCTCGCGCTTCATCAGCTCGCGCTGGCCCAGCGGGTCGAGCCGTCCCATGGCGTCGTCGGTGCGCATGCGGTCGACCTCCGGCCGGATCAGGTCGCGCTTGAAAGCATCGGTGGCGCTCTGGGACGAGGGCGGCGGCGGCACCGGGATCGGCCGTGGCGGCTGGGGCAGGACTGCCGGGTCGGGCGGGGGCGACGAACTGCCGCGGCGGCGCTTGGGCGGCGGCCGGTCGGTGTCGCCTGAGTCGCGGCGTGCCTGCGGGGCTTCGGCTTGCCGGGTCTGGGTGGCGGGCTTCGAGCCGGTGCGCGACTGCTCCGCCTGGATCTGGCTCCAGGTCCGCCGCTCGCCGCCGGGAATCACCGTCTGCTCGTGGATCGGCGGAAAGGCTTGGGCACGCCCGGGCATGTCGTCGCGCAGGTCCGGCTGCGCGCATGCGCCGGCCGCCAGCAGGAATGCCAGCGGAGCCAGACGGCGGGCGGGAAATGGGAGATGTGGGGTCATTGATGGAATGTCGGCACTGCCGATCGTTTCGGCAAGATGACCCCAAAGGAGGGACTCGCCCCAAAGCCAAGCCAGCGCTAGGATGTTCTTTCTTTGTTCTGGATTGTTGGGTTCTGTATGACACGCTCTTTCTCACATCCGGACCAAACCCCCTCTCCCCCCCGGGGAGAGGGTCGGGGTGAGGGGGATGCGTGGCGGGACCTTCAGGAAGAGCCTGCAACGCTACCCCCTCACCCTAACCCTCTCCCCAGGGGGGAGAGGGGATCTCAATACGGTCAGGAGAGTGGTTCTTGCGGTAGGTTGGAGAGAAGCCGTCGCCGCATCCTCGCCCTGTGGCTGCCCCGCCTGCCGACCGACGCGCGGGAACGGCTCATGCCGCCGGAATTGCGCGCCCGTCCCCTTGCCCTGCTGCGGACGGAGCGCCAGCGGCGGATGGTGGTCGCGGTCAACCGGGCGGCGGCGATGCTGGGCATCGCTCCCGGCCACACGCTCAGCGACGCCCGCGCGCTGGAGCCGGCGCTGGAGGTGGCGGAGGCGACGCCGGAGGCCGATTCGGCCCTGCTCGGCCGCATCGCTGACTGGGCGCGGCGCTACAGTCCCTGGACCGCGGCGGACGAGCCGGACGGGGTGGTGATCGACATCACCGGCTGCGCCCATCTGTTCGGCAATCATTTTTCAGGGGGCGAGGCAGCGCTGGCCGCCGACCTGACCGGCCGGCTGCGTGCCGCCGGCTTCGCCGCCCGCGCCGCCATCGCCGACACTCCGGCCGCCGCCTGGGGGCTGGTCCGCTTCGGCAGTCCGGAGGAGCGGCAGGGGGAGAGGCTTGACGGCCTGCCGCTCGCCGCACTGCGGTTGCCGGCGGAAACGGTGGAGGGGCTGCATGCATTGGGCCTGCGCCGGATCGGCGACCTGCATGCCATGCCACGGGCGGGTCTCGCCGCACGGTTCGGGGGCAGGTTGCTGCAACGCTACGATCAGGCCTTCGGCCGGCTGGACGAGCCGATCTCGCCGCGCCGGCCGGTGGCGGACCATCGCGAGCGCCTGACCTTCGCCGAACCGATTTCCACGCCCGAGTCGATCGCCGGGGCGCTGCGCCACCTGTTGGGCCGGCTGTGCAAGGGGCTGGAGGCGGCGGGGCAGGGCGCGCGCCGGCTGCGGCTGGATGCCCACCGCACCGACCAGCGGGTGGATGACGAGCCGCAGAGCCTGACGCTCGGCACCAGCCGCCCGACCCGCGACCCGGCGGCGCTGGCCCGGCTGCTCGCCCCGCTGCTGGAGCGCATCGAGCCGGGGCCGGGGTTGGAAACGCTGGTGCTGTCGGCGACGGAGACCGGACCGCTGTCGGCCGTGCAGACCGGCCTGGATGGGGAGGAGGCTGACGGCGGGCTGGCCGAGTTGGTGGACCGGCTGACGCTGCGGCTGGGGGAGCGGGCGGTGCTGCGGCTGGTGCCGCGGGAAAGCTGGCTGCCGGAACGCTGCGTGGCGCCGCATCCGCCATTGGAGAGGTTGCCGTCGCCGAAGCCCTGGCCGGCCGGACAGCCGCGCCCGCTGCGCCTGCTGACCCCGCCCGAACCGGTGGAGGCCACCGCCCCGCTGCCCGACGACCCGCCGCTGCAATTCGTCTGGCGTGGCGTGCGGCACCGCGTCAGCCGGGCCGAGGGGCCGGAGCGGATCGAATGCGAATGGTGGCGTGGGGAAGGATCGCTGGGGCTGGCCGTGCGCGATTACTACCGTGTGGAGGATGGCGACGGCCGCCGCTTCTGGCTGTTCAGGGCCGGGCTGTACCGGCCGGGGGAGAACCCGCGCTGGTTTCTGCACGGGTTCCTGGGGTGAGACTCACCCCAGCCCCTTCTGCCCCATCTCCAGGAACTTCTCGCGGCGCTTGGCGCGCAGGGTCGGGCCGTCCAGGCCGTCCAGTTCGCCCAGCGACTCCTCGATGCAGTCGCCCAGCTTCTTGATCGTCTCGGCCGGGTCGCGGTGGGCGCCGCCGATCGGCTCGCTCACCACATGGTCGATGACGCCCAGTTCCTTCAGGTCCTGGCTGATCAGGCGCAGCGCGATGGCCGCCTCGCCCGCCATGTCGGAGCTGCGCCACAGGATCGACGCGCAGCCTTCCGGCGAAATCACCGAATAGATGGCGTGTTCCAGCATCAGCACGCGGTCGGCGGTGGCGATGGCGATGGCACCGCCCGAGCCGCCCTCGCCGATCACCGAGGCGACCATCGGCACGTTCAGCCGCAGGCAGCGTTCGATGCTCTTGGCGATGGCCTCGGCCTGGCCGCGCTCCTCCGCCTGGACGCCGGGGAAGGCGCCGGCGGTGTCGACCAGCGAGACCACCGGCAGCTTGAAGCGGTCGGCCAGATCCATCAGGCGCTGGGCCTTGCGGTAGCCTTCCGGCTTCGCCATGCCGAAATTGTGGCGGACGCGCGATTCGGTGTCGTTGCCCTTTTCCTGGCCGATCACCACCACCGAGCGGCCGCGGAAGCGACCGAGCCCGCCGATGACCGCGCGGTCCTCGGCGAAATGGCGGTCGCCGGCCAGCGGCGTGAAGTCCTCGATCAGGCCGTGCACATAATCCAGGCAGTGCGGCCGATTGGGGTGGCGGGCCACCTGAACCTTCTGCGCGGGCGTGAGCTTGGCGTAGGTCTGCCGCAGGAGCTTGTCGACCTTGGCCTGCAGCTTGGCGACCTCGTCGGCGATGTTGATGTCGCCGGCGTTGGTCAGGTGCCGCAACTCCTCGATCTTGCCTTCAAGCTCGGCGATCGGCTTTTCGAATTCCAGGAAGGTCTGCATGCCGGACACGGGTGGTTGGCGAGGCGCACAAAAAAGCGCGCGCTTGGTAGCACGCCCGGCGCGCCTGCGCCACAGCGGAAAGATGCGGGACAGCCTGGGAAGGGTTCCGCGACGAACCCACAGGGTTTATCCTTAACCGCCGGGAAATTCCAAGCCTAATCGTTGCCCTGACCGAGCGAGGCGGATCGCTGCATGCCCTCCTTCCCCACCTTCTTCAAGGACCATTTTTCCGGCCATGCCGGCGATTACCGCGCCTTTCGTCCCACTTATCCGCCCGGTCTGGCCGCCGCCCTGGCCGATGCGGCGCCGGCCCGCGAACTGGCCTGGGACGTCGGTTGCGGCAACGGGCAGTTCTCCGTTTCGCTGGCCGACCACTTCGCGGCGGTCCACGCCACCGACGCCAGCGCGGAGCAGATCGCCCAGGCGGACGCGCATCCGCGGGTTCGCTATGCCGTTGCCCCGGCGGAGGAGAGCGGGTTGCCCGACGGCTGCTGCGACCTGATCGTCGCGGCGCAGGCGGCGCACTGGTTCGACCTGGGGCGCTTCTATGCCGAGGTGCGGCGGGTGGTGAAGCCGGGGGCGGCGGTGGCGCTGGTCTGCTACGGCCGGCAATGGCTCGACGATCCCGTGCTTGATCCGGTGGTGGAGCGGTTCCACAACGGCACGCTGGGACCCTATTGGCCGGCCGACCGCTGGAAGGTGATCGAGGGCTATCGCGGCATGGACTTCCCGTTTCCCGAGCTGCCGGTGCCGCCGCTGGCGATGGAGGCGGATTGGACGCTGCCGCGGCTGCTCGGCTACATGAACACCTGGTCGGGGGTGAAGGCGGCGACCAAGACGCTGGGGCGCAACCCGCTGGAGGACTTCGCCGAGGAGATCGCGCCGCTGTGGGGCGATGCGGAGACGGAGCGGCGGATTCGCTGGCCGCTGACGGTTCGGTTGGGGCGGGTGGATTAGGGGGCGTTACGCCCCCTTGGTTACGTCCAGAAGTTAAGCCCCCTCCGCCACCACGCGCTCGTAGGCCGGCAGGGTCAGGAAGTCGGTGAAGTCCTCGCGCGCGACCAGATCGCGGAACAGCGACGCGGCGTCGGCGTAGCGGCCCTTCGCATAGGCGTCGGCGCCGACGCGGGTCCCCCAGGCCGACAGCTCTTCGGCGATCACGCGGTCGACGAGGTCGAGCGTGACAACCCGCCCGTCGTCCAGCGCCGTGCCGGTGTGGAGCCACTGCCAGACCTGGGTGCGGCTGATCTCCGCCGTGGCGGCGTCCTCCATCAGGTTGAACAGCGGGACGCAGCCCTGGCCGCGCAGCCACGCCTCGATATAGCCGATGCCGACCGCCACGTTGTTGCGCAGGCCCGCTTCCGTCTTCGGTCCGGCGGGCACCGCCAGCAGGTCGGCGGCGGTGACGATCACGTCGGCGCGCTTGCGGGCGATCTGGTTGGGGGCCGGCATGTAGGCGTCGAACACCTCGCGCGCCACCGGGACCAGTCCGGGATGGGCGACCCAGGTGCCGTCATGGCCGTTGGACGCCTCGCGCTCCTTGTCGGCGCGCACGCGGGAGAAAGCGGCCTCGTTGGCTTCCGGGTTGTCCTTGACCGGGATGAAGGCGGCCATGCCACCGATGGCCGGGGCGCCGCGGCGGTGGCAGGTCTTGACCGCCAACTGGCTGTAGGCCGACAGGAAGGGGGTGGCCATCGTCACCTCCGCCCGGTCGGGCATGACGGCGGCGGGGTCCTTCCGGAACTTCTTGATGAAGCTGAAGATATAGTCCCAGCGGCCGCAGTTCAGGCCGGCGGAATGCTCGCGCAGCTCATAGAGGATCTCGTCCATCTCGAAGGCGGCGAGGATTGTCTCGATCAGCACCGTCGCCTTGATTGAGCCGTGCGGCAGATGCAGATACTCCTCCGCCACCAGGAAGACCTCGCGCCACAGCCGCGCCTCGAAATGGCTTTCCAGCTTGGGCAGGTAGAAATACGGACCGCTGCCGCGCGCCAGAAGCTCCTTGGCGTTGTGGAAGACATGCAAGCCGAAGTCGAACAGCGCGCCGGACATCGGCTCGCCGTCCATCAGCACATGGCGCTCCTCCAGATGCCAGCCGCGCGGCCGGACCTTCAGCACCGCGGTCTTGTCGCTGAGGCGGTATTTCTTTCCGCTGGCGGGATCCTCATACGAGATGGTCCGGCGCACGGCGTCGCGGATGTTGATCTGCCCCTCGACCAGATTGGTCCAGGTCGGGCAGGTCGCATCCTCGTAATCGGCCATGAAGATTTTGGCGCCGCTGTTCAGCGCGTTGATGACCATCTTGCGGTCGACCGGGCCGGTGATCTCCACCCGGCGGTCGAGCAGGTCGACGGGCAGCGGGCTGATGGTCCAGTCGGCCTCGCGGATCGCGCGGGTTTCCGGCAGGAAATCGGGCTTGTGGCCCTGGTCGAGCAGCGCCTGCCGCCTGGTCCGCACATCCAGCAGCCGCAGCCGTTCGCCGCCGAAGCGCCCCTCCAGCTCCGCCAGGAAGGCCATCGCCTCCGGCGTCAGGATCTCCTCGAAACCGGGCTTGATCGGACCACGGATTTCAAGACCGGACATGCTGGTGGCCATTGCGCTGCTCCCCATCCCATATCGTGACGAACCGCTCTCTCGACGGTTGGGCAACCGGTATAGCACGCTAACCGCACAATCCGGGGACGGCCTAAGGTCGCAGATGGGCGGGCGGGATCAGCCCGTGCTTCTTCAGCATGCCGCGCAGCTGGTGATAGCCCAGCCCCAGCGCCTCGGCGGTCTGGCGCTGGTTGAAGCGGTTGCGCTCCAGCGCCTCGCGCAGCATGGCAGCCTCGAAGGCGCGGACCTGATCGAGGATGCCGCCGTCGAACTCGGGGGTTGTGGCCTTCTCCGCGACGGGGGCGGCCTCGACGCGGGCGGTCGGCGCGGCAGCAGGTCGCCAGGGCGACTCGAAGGGGTCGAGGATGATGTGGTCCAGCGGCTCGTCGGGATCGGCGGCGGCGACGGAGCGCTCCACCGCGTTGCGCAGCTCGCGCACATTGCCGGGCCAGCCATGGCCACGCAGCCGGTCGAGCGCGGCGGCGGTAAAGCCGGGGAACAGCGGGCGCTGCAGCTCGCGCACCATGCCCAGCGCGAAATGCTCGGCCAGCGGCGGGATGTCGTCGGGGCGGGCGCGCAGCGGCGGCAGGGTCACCACATCGAAGGCCAGCCGGTCCAGCAGGTCGGCGCGGAACCGCCCGGCGGCGGCCAGGGCCGGCAGGTCGGCGTTGGTGGCGCCGACCACCCGGACATCGACGGTGGCGGTGCGGCCGCCGACCCGCTCGATCTCGCCATACTCGACGGCGCGCAACAGCTTTTCCTGAACGGCGGGGGAGGCGGTGGCGATCTCGTCCAGGAACAGGGTGCCGCCGTCGGCCTGCTCGATCCGGCCGATCTGCCGGCGGGTGGCGCCGGTGAAGGCCCCGGCCTCATGCCCGAACAGCTCCGAATCGAGCAGCGACTCAGGCAGCGCCGCGCAGTTCACCTTGACGAAGGGGCGGTCCCACCGCTGCGACAGGTAGTGCAGGCGGGCGGCGATCAACTCCTTGCCGGTCCCGCGCTCGCCGATCACCAGCACTGGCCGCTCCAGCGGCGCCACCCGCGACACATGCGCCAGAGCCGCCAGGAAGGCCGGCGATTCGCCGAGCAGGGAGGGGGGAGCAGCCACCATCGCGTGTTTCGTCATCAATTCGCGGAAACCGCTATAGTATCGCCATATCGGCGAAGCGGCAACTGGAGGCGTTCACCGGCGTAAGCTTGGCAAGTCCAGGCTTTCCAAGGGTTTGGCGCCGATCCGCCGGGGTTGGCACGGCGGTTGCGATACCGGTGGCATGGCAAGGAGGTCATCCATGAGCGACTTCAGCGATTTCCGCCGCCGCTATGGCGGTGACCGCTTCAACACCGCGCAGGGCCGCCCGCTGGCGCGCCGCGTGCGCAACTATCTCGCCACCCGGCCGGCGGAAAGCTGGCTGTTCTTCTTCGCCGGCATCGTCGCCGGCGCCATCCTCGGCTGACACACGGGACATCCATCATGAGCATCTTTTCGCGCCTGACCGACATCGTGCAGTCGAACCTGAATTCCCTGCTCGACCGCGCCGAGGAGCCGGAGAAGCTGATCCGCCTGATCATCCAGGAGATGGAAGACACGCTGGTCGAGGTGCGCTCCTCCACCGTCAAGATCATCGCGGAGAAGAAGGAGATCGAACGCCGCGTCGCCGACCTCCACCGCGAGCGTGACGAGTGGGACCGCAAGGCCGAGGTGGCGCTGACCCGCGACCGCGAGGATCTGGCCAAGGGCGCGCTGATGGCGAAGTCCAAGGTCGCCGAGCAGGCCGACGCGCTGGCCGAGCAGCTGGTGCAGGTCGAGGCCGCACTGTCCAAGGCCAACGAGGACATTGGCCGCCTGCAGGCCAAGCTGACCGACGCCAAGACCCGCGAGAAGGCGCTGGTCGCCCGCACCCAGACGGCCAGCAACCGGGTCAAGGTCCGCACCGTCCTGCATGACGAGCGCATCAACGACGCCCTGTCGCGCTTCGAGCAGGTCGAGCGCAACCTGGACGAGATGGAGGGCCGGGTCGAGGCCTATGACGTCGGCCGCACCAAGAGCCTGACCGAGGAGATCGCCGAGCTTGAGGCGACCCACAAGGTCGAGGAGGATCTGGCCGCGCTGAAGGCCCGCATCGCCGCGCGGCGCAACGGCTGATCGTGGCACGGTGCCGGGGTGGGGCGGTGACGCCCCGCCCGCTCTTCTCACGACAATAAGAAGGCCCGACGACCATGGGGTTCCTGGGTTTCGTCCTCGCGGTGCTGTTCATGGTGGTGGTGGCGCCGGTCTGGATCGTCTTCCACTACATCACCAAATGGCGCTCCCAGCGCGGGCTCACCGCGCAGGACGAACGGCTTCTGGCCGAATTGTGGGAGATCTCCAACCGGCTGGAGGCGCGCGTCCATTCGCTGGAGCGCGTGCTCGACACCGAGGCGCCGAACTGGCGCGACAAGGTGTGACGGACGTCATTCAATATCAGGGAGGAGTCATGGACCGCGCGTCCCCCTACGACTCGCCGAATCCGCACCGGCTCTATCGCGATCCGCAACGCGGGGTGCTGGGCGGGGTGTGCACGGGCATCGCCGATTACTTCGGCGTGCAGCCGGCCATCGTCCGGCTGGCGATGCTGTTCGCCCTGTTCTTCTTTTCGGTGCCGCTGGTGATCGCCTATGTCATCGCGCTGATGGTGCTGCCGGTGCGCCCGGCGCAGGTCTATCGCGATGCCGAGGAAGAGGCCTTCTGGCGGACGGTGTCGACCAAGCCAGACCGGACGATCGTCGGTCTGGTCCAGCGCTTCCGCGACATGGAAAAGCGGATCGTCGGGATGGAGGCCTACGTCGCCTCGAAGGAATTCGAGCTGAACCGCGCGATCCGCGACCTGGATCGCTGATCTTTTCGGATAGCCGGGAGTCCCGGCTCGCGGAGCATCGAGATGAAGCGTTCCTACCTTTCCATGCTCCTCGCGCTGGCTGCGCCGGTGGTGGGGCAGGTTTCCGCCCATGCCGAGCAACCGTCCATCGGATTTCAAAAGCTGTCGCTACCCGCGACGGACAAGCACCGCGCACTCGAGGTTGCGCTCTGGTATCCGGCGGCGGCGGCCGGAGACAGTACACTGGTCGGCGACAATCCCGCCTTCGTGGGAACGGCGGTGCGGGTTGGCGCTCCGCCGCAGCCGGGCCGGCACGGGCTGGTGGTGCTCTCGCACGGTTATGGCGGCAACTGGACCAACCAGCAATGGCTGGCCGCCGATCTGGCGGCGCACGGCTATCTCGTCGCCGCCGCCAACCATCCCGGTTCGACCAGCCGGGACATGGCGCCGCCGGGTGCCGCCATGCTGTGGAAACGTCCCGGAGATGTCAGCCGGGTCATTGACTGGCTGAACGACGAGCCCCGTTGGTCCGGACTGCTCATCCCAGGACATGCGGCAGTGGTCGGTCATTCGCTTGGTGGATGGACGGCCGTTGCCCTGGCGGGTGGGCGTTTCGAACCATGGCGTCTCAAGGCCGCCTGCGATGCCCATCCGCTGATGGCGGCTTGCGGACCGGAAATCGGTGGATTGGGCAGTGATGGCCGGTCGTCGCAGGCCTGGGCAACGCAGCCTCTGGCGGACGAGCGGATCAAGGCTGTCGTTACGCTCGATCTTGGCTTGTCGCAGGGGTTCGATCCGGAAAGCCTGTCCAGGAGCAATGCTGCGTTCCTGGTTGTCGGTGCCGCTCCGGGCAATCCGCTAATGCCGGTGGAACTGGAATCACGCCATCTGGCCGGCAGCCTGCCGAGCGGCAGGACACGCTATGTCGAAATCGGCGATGCCGGACATTTCAGCTTTTTGAGCGTCTGTAAGGCCGACGCCATCCCGGTGCTGGAGGCTGAACGGCCCGGCGACGGGGTGATATGCCGCGATCATGGCGGCCGTACCCGGGAAGCCATTCACCGTCAGGTGTCGGACCTTGTCGTCAGCTTTCTCGATTCCAGCTTCCTCGAGTCAGCGATGCCGCCGCAATAGGCTGACGGCCGCTGTCATGAGGTGCAGTCGATCAGGACGTGGATCAGCGCCGCTGGCGGCGCCGGTCGCGGACGCGGATCGGGATTGGTTTCGGTGTGGGCATCGTGGCGATCAGACCGGCCAACGCCGCAGCCGTCGCCACCGCACCACCGAGCAGAACGAGATCCATCATAGGCCCTCCACCATCGAGATCCCCGTGTTCACCCACATGGTGAAGCACTTGGTTAGAACATGGTAGCGAAAAGAGAGACTGACAACATCTCTCCCATCGGGGCAGCCCCCAGTAGACGCCGCCGAACATAGCATCATGGGACACCCTCCGCGTCGCCCGGGCCTTGATCCAAATCACGAACCGGGCCGTTATTGGTCGAAGGAACAGGGTGCGGTCCTTTCCAGATGGGAAGCGATCGTGCCTTTGTCGAATCCCCGGCCTTTGACGGAGCCCCGCCCCGATGTCCGATACCAGTCTTCGCCAAAGCGCCCCCCGCCGGCGCAAATCCCTGGTCCGCGGCGCCCTGATGCTGAATGGCGCGTCGATGGTGGTGACGGTGCTGCTGTTCGTCCTGCTGCTGTCGCTGGTGGCGCCGCCGATGGGCGTCAACGCGCCGGGCGCGCGGATGGCGCTGTGGGCGCGGCTGGCGGTCTGGCCGGCGCTGCTGCTGTTCGGCATGGTCTTTGGTGTCATGGCGATGCGTGGCCGCACCCAGGCCTTCAATCCCATCGAGGACCCCGAATCGCGCGGTCAGCGCGTCGCCCAGCGGGTGCTCGCCAACAGTGTGGAGCAGACCGCCATCTTCGTCCCGGCGCTGGCCGCCCTGGTCGCCACCCTGCCGCAGCCCTCGCTGGGGGCGGCGGTGGCGGCGACCGCGCTGTTCGTGCTGGGGCGGCTGCTGTTCTGGGCGGGCTATCTGGTGCATCCCTTCGCCCGCGCGCCGGGCATGGCGATGACGCTGACCGTCAATCTGATCGTGCTGGGCTGGGCCGTTCTGCTGCAACTGGGCGGGATGCAGCCCGGCTGACGGGCTTCTCCGCAGGAGGTGCACTGGCCGGGGCCGCCGTCTTCGCCAGATGCAGCCAGCGGCGGTAGGCCTCCGCGCTTACCGGCGCCCGGTGCTTCAGCCCGATGCGGAGGATCTGCGGCAGGGCCAGCAACACCTTCAGATCGGTCATCCGCGGGCCGTGGCGCAGGTTCTTCCAGCTGTTGCCGGCCCAGGCGCGCGCCAGCCGCCACGCCATCAGCGAGGATGGGCAGCGCGCCACCTCGCGGATCAGGTCGTTGCGGTGGTTGTAGAAGCGCTCCATCCCCGGCTTGCGGCCCTTCTCGCTCTTGTCGTGGTAGACCATGACATCGGGCAGGGCGACGACACGGTATCCGGCGCCGACCATCCGCAGGCAGCGGTCTTTCTCCTCTCCCTGGCGGTAAAGCTCGGGCATGTAGAGGCCGACCTGCTCGACGGCGCTGCGCCGCAGCAGATGACCGCAGCCGACATACCACGGCACATCGAAGGGGGCGGCACCCTTGGGGAAATAGACCAGCCCGTCGCGCGTCTCGATGTTGCAGGCGACGGCGGCGACCTCCGGGTTCTCTTCCAGATAGGCGACGCAGCGGGCCAGCCCGTCGGGATCCTCGAACCAGCTGTCGTCGTCGACCGACAGGATGCAGTCGCCGGTGGTGTTCACGAAACCGAAATTGCGGGCCAGGATCAGCCCGCCATTGTGCGGCTGGCGGACGTAGCGGACGGTCGGGAACTCCGCCCGCATCATCGCGCCGGTGCCGTCGCTGGAGCCGTCGTCGATGACGATGATCTCCATCGGCGGGGTGGTCTGGTTCATCAGCCGGGTCAGCGCGATGCGCAGCTCCGGCCCGCGGTTGTAGGTGGCGATGACGGCGCTGACGGTCAGCGTCATGACGGCTCCCTTCTGGCGAGATTGGGCCGCGTGAAATTGGGCGGCGCCACCACCGGACGCAGCGGGTCGTCGTCCAGGATTCCCCAGGCGCGGAGCGCGCGGGTCAGCCCGATCCACAGCAGGATCGGCAGCAGCGAGAAGAAGCCGAACTTCACGATGGTGATGTTGCCGTCGCGGAACCACTGCAGGCACAGCGGCAGAAAGGCGCAATAGAACAGCACGGCGTAGCGGTTGCGGAAGCCGCTGGTCCAGAACCAGCGGTGCATGCGGCCAAGGATCAGCCCGACCACCACCATGGTGACGATCATGCCGATCCAGCCGGCGCTCATCCAGCCGTCGCCGGGCAGCGAGGTGGTCAGGTTGTAGAAGACGCCGTAGTCGTTCAGGTCCACCCACTTCACCGGCGCGCCGACCGGCTTGCCCGGCCACAGCAGGCGCGGGATCGGCTCGGTGAACAGCTGCAGATACTGGGTGAACCAGGTGTAGGTGCCCGACTGTTTCGGCACCACCCACAGGATGTAGGCGAGGAAGTCGAAGTTGGCCAAATCCTGACCGGCCAGCGCGTCGAGCGCCCGGCCGCTGCCGCTGCCGCCGTTGAACTTCAGCAGGACGGAAGCCGGGGCGTCGCCGGCCAGCACGTCGCGGAAGGCGTCGCGGTTGTTGCCCAGCACGGTGAACAGGCCCATCACCGGGATCGCCGCCAGCACGTGCCACAGCCGGAACCATTTGGTGCGGGTGCGGTACAGCATCAGCAGCACCAGCCCCAGGATGCCCATGATGATCGCCCAGCGTCCCCAGCCCAGATAGGCGCGGTAGGCGACGAAGCCGGCAAAGGGGATGAAGGACAGCGGGTGGAAGCGGCAGACCCAGATCAGCCCCAGCGTCAGCGGCAGGCCCATCGAATGGGCCTCGGCGATGTAGCCGGTGGTGTTGGTGTAGATCGGCTGTCCGGTCAGCGGGTCGCGCTCCATCTGCACGTCGCCGGTGCCGTCGAAGCTGGCGCCGCCCTGGCGCTGGATCGCCGAATAGATGGCGAGCGGACCCAGTAGCAGCGCGGTGGTCAGGAAAGCGACGATGTCGACGCGGTCGAAGGAGAAGGCCGGCGCCGGCTCGCCGTTCGGGGTCCAGTCGGGCTTAATCAGACCGGCCCACATGCAGGCGGCGGCGAAGGCGATCAGCCCCACCGAACTGACCACCAGGGTCATGACGAACTGCTGCTCGTTCGGCCAGAAGCCCATGAACAGCCAGACATCGTCGAAATTCTGGGTGTGGACCAGGATCGGCCGCATGACGAAGACCAGGGCGTGGAAGATCAGGTACAGCGTCAGCGGATGGAACATCGATGCGCTGCCGGAGCTGAGGAACACCACGGTTACCAGCACCAGCACCAGGACCTGCGCGATCAGCGCCATTTCGATCATCGGCAAACAGTCCCCGGTAATTAGGCTCCGCCTGAACGGGGCGCGCGGCCCGCGGGCAAGCGGGTACGACCGGCCGGTCAGGCTAGGATGAAAAGCCAGCCTATACGCCCCGTCCCGGTCCGGCAGGGGTGCAGAGGGCGTGGCCCCTTCGCACCCGCACACCCCCTTCGCGCTTTTGCCGGTTGCCGTGGGGTTGGGTCAGTCTCCCCCCTTCGGCGGCTTCGCCGCTGTCTTGGAGGAGGTTCTCCCATGTTCCGTTCCCAGCCTCGTTGTCGGAGTGGAGCGGCCCAAATCCTGCCTCGGATTTTGCTGACATCTGCGTTTTTGCTGACCGCTGCCGGATGGGGGCCGGCCGTGGCAGCCCAGACCACACCCACCGAGGCGACCTTCTACGTATCGCCGACCGGCAACGACCGCTGGTCGGGACGCCTGTCCCAGCCGTCGGCGGACGGGCGCGACGGTCCCTTCGCCACCCCGGCCCGTGCGCTGGCCGCCGCCAAGGGAAGCGGCCCGGTCACGGTTCGGCTGCATGGCGGGACCTATCGGCTGACGG
This sequence comes from uncultured Azospirillum sp., assembly GCF_946480385.1. The sequence goes on along the minus strand of NZ_CAMLJP010000070.1, from coordinate 8,505 downwards.
CGCCGCTGGTGGTGGACGGCTCGCTGCCGGGCCTGCGGCTGACTGCGGTGGAGGGGGAGCAGCCGGTGCTGTCCGGTGGCGAGGCGGTGGGCGGGGCGCAGACGGCGAACGGCCTGCTGTCGGCGCCGCTGGCGCGCGACCCGGGGCTGGACGTCTCGATCGGAGGGCCCGGTGAAAGGTTGCGCCTGGATGCGGCGCGCAGCGGCGATTTCAACCCCGGCGACCCGCGCAGCGGCTGGTTCCCGGCCAAGGCGGTGCAGTCCGATCCCAAAAATCCGGGGAGCAAGCGGCAGATGCGGCTCCCCGCCGGCGTGCTGAAGTCCGGCTGGGCCGGGCCGGGGGTGCGGGCGCAGGCGCTGGACCGCGAACGCCTGTCCGACGACCTGCTGGACGTGGCGTCGGCCGATCCGAACGGGATGCTGACCCTTGGCGGTGACGGGCAGTATCCTTACCGCGACGGCTCGACCGTACGGCTGCTCGGCCATCCCGACTTCCTGACGCGACCCGGTGAATTCGCCTGGGACGCCAAGGCAAAGCGCCTGCTGGTCAAGCCGCCGACCGGGCTGAACGGCGCCGGGGCGGAACTGGTGGTGGCGCGGCAGCCGGTGCTGCTGCGGCTCGACAATGCCCGCAACGTGACGGTGGAGGGGCTGACCTTCACCGACGTGCCGTGGGACGGCAACGCGGTGCTGGTGAAGGGCGGCAGCGGCGTGCGGATCGCCGACAACCGCTTCCTGCTGGTCGGTACCGCGGTGATGCTCGACGGCGCCAGCCGCAGCGAGGTGTCGGGCAACCGGATGGAGCATCTTGGCCGCTCCGGCGTGATGCTGGCGCCGGGCAGCAGCGACAACCGCATCCTCGCCAACCGCATCAGCGACATCGGCGAGGTGCGTTTCTTCAGCGGCGGCGTGATGGGGGCGGGCATCCGCAACACGCTGATCGCCCATAACGACATCCGCCGGGCGGCGCGCTACGGCATCTCGATCAAGAACTGGAACCCGCAGACGGTGAACAGCGACAACACCATCGAGTTCAACCGCATCCGCGACACCGCCCGCCAGACCGCCGACGCCGGCGCCATCGAGATGCTGGGCCGCAGCGGCAACGACACCCGCAGCATCATCCGCTTCAACGACATCCGCGACACCGGTGGCCTCGCCACCGACGCGCAGGGGCGCTGGCTGGTCCGCTACAAGGGCTTCGGCATCTATCTGGACGACATGACCAGCGGCGTGACGGTGCAGGGCAACCTGCTGGAGAACACCGGCATGGCGGCGATCTTCCTGCATGGCGGCGACAACAACCGGGTGGCCGACAACATCACGGTGATGAACGACGGCAAGGACCGCTTCCTGCGGCTGGAATGGGTGCCCAGCGCCGGCAAGAACGGACTGATGCGCGGCAACGTCGCCGACGGCAACGTGGTGGCCGGCCCGTCGCCGAAGGAGCAGGTCGTCAACAGCCTGTCCGGCGGAGAGTACCGGATCGAACGCACGCAGCTGGAAAACGCGGCGCCGGTTGCGGGTGTGGCCAGCATCGCCGGAGCCGCCCGGGCGGCCGCTCCGCCGGTTGGCGGGCGTCTGCTGGACCGGCTGCTGGCGATGAAGGAACTGCCCCTGGACCGCGTCGGGCCGGAGGGGATGCGGTAAGGACAATAGGTTGGGAAAAGAAAAAGCGCCCTTCCCGGTAAGGAAGGGCGCTTTTTCTTGAGCCTCGGCTCATTCCTCACGCGGTGGCCGGCCTCACGCGGTGGCCGGACGAGCCAGCGCCGGGGGGATGTCGGTCGGCTCCATCACCGGGACGGCGACCGTCGGGGCCTTCCAGGTCAGCGTGTCGAAGGTGCCGCAATGGCCGCACAGGCCGCCCCAGCTGTGGCTGACCGCCCCGCAGGAGTTGCAGGTCCACACCGGATCCTCCGGCGCGTTGGCGGCCTTGGCCAGCCAGTCCTTCGCCGCGTCCTCGTCGTGGCGCTCGCCGCGGTCCAGCTCGGCCATCAGGCGATAGGTGCGGCGGGTCGGGCCGATCTCCATAGCGCGGTTCAGGTGCTGGCGAGCCTCGCCCCACAGCTGGGCGTCGATGGCGGCGCGGGCAACGGCGAGGTGCGATTCGGCCGAATCGGGGGCCTGCCGCACCAGCTTCTGGAACAGCCGGACGCGGGTCAGCGGATCATAGCTGGAGACGATCGACCGGTAGATGTCGGCCAGTTCCGGATGCGGCGAGTGGCGCCATGCCCGCTCCACCACCTTGGCGGCCGGCTTCAGCCGGTCGGCGGCGACCTGCAGACGGGCCAGACGGACGGCGGCGGGGACGAAGCCCGGCATCATGTCGTGCGCCGCCTGGGCGTGTGACAGGGCGGCGTCGGCACGGCCGCGGCGCTCCGCCTCGAAGCTGCGCTCCAGCAGCAGGACGGCGCGGTGGCGGCGGCCTTCCTCGGTCGGGATGGCCCCGGCCTGGATCGCCTGCTGCAAGGTGCCCTCGGCGGCAGCCCAGTCGCCAGCCTGCGCCTCCAGGTCATAGAGCGTGCCGAGCAGCCAGGGCGTGTTGGGCTGCAGCCCGCGCGCCTTGCGGGCCAGCGTCAGCGCCTCCACCCGGTCGCCCGACTTGATCGCCTGGGTCAGCAGCCCGCGCATGCCGAGGAAGGCCGTCTCCGGCCGCTCCAGCATGGCGGTGAAATACTCCCTGGCGGCGCGGTCGTCGCCCTGCAGCTGGGCGGCCTGGGCCGACAGCAGCATGGTCAGCGGCGGCTCGTTCAGCAGCCCGTCGGCCTTGCGCGCCATCTTGCGCGCGGTCTGCGCGTCGCCGGCGGCGATGGCGACCATGCCCTGGGTCAAGGCGCGATAGCCGCGCTCGCGGCGGCGGACCCGGCTGTGGCGGCGGATGCGGTGCGGCGTGCGGATCAGGGCGCGGATCAGGCGGTAGCCCAGCGCCGCGATGCCCAGCGCCGCCAGCGTGACCAGCAGGGCAACCCAGAAGGGCGCCTCGACGGCGTAGCCGAGCCAGTGGACGCTGACGGTGCCGGGACGGTCGGCGAGCCAGATCGCGGCGGCGATGACCACCGCGACCTTCAGAAGGAACCAGAGGGCGCGGATCATTGGGCCGTCCCCTTCCCGCCGGCGGCGGTGGTCATCAGGGCGATGGCGCGGTCGTTCAGCTGGCGCGCGGCCTGATCGGCGGCCAGACGCGCCTTGGCGTCGGCCAGCCACGGGGCGGCGGCCTGCGCGGCCGGACCCTGCAGGGCCGACAGCTCCTCAACCGCCTTGGTGAGGTTGCCCTCGTTCAGCGCGGCCTCGGCGCGGGCGATGATGGCGTTGGCGGTGGTGCCGACCACGCCGCCGCCCTCCTGGCGCACGGTGACCAGGGTGGACAGCTTGCCGACCGCCGAGTCGATCCAGCTGTTGCCCTCGCCGCGGATGTCGGCGCGGACGATCTCGCCAGCCAGCGGCTGGAAGCGGTCGGTCAACTGGGCGCGGGTCGGGATGCCCTTGGCGGCATAGGGCGCCACGGCATCCAGCGGCTGGGTCACGCCAGAGTCGGAGATGTTGAGGGCGCGGACCGCCTGGAGGTCCTGCTGGAACGGCTGCCCGCCCGACAGGGAGGCGCGCAGTTGTCCGGCGGCCAGCACCAGCGCCTGCGCGGTGGTGGCGGCGTCCTGGCGCTCGCTGACGGCCTTGTTGACGCTGGTGACCTGCTGCTTCAGCTGGTCGACCTCGCTGCGCAGCTCCTGCGCCGCTTGGGAGTTGCCGGAGACGGCGGAGACCTTCTGCTCCAGCGCGGCGATACGGTCGGCCAGTTCCTTGCGGGCATCGCCCGCATCGGCGCTGGCGGCCGGGCGCTTCTCCAGCGCGTCGATCCGCTGGGTCAGCGCGGAGAGGTCGGGGGTGTTGCCGCCCCCGTTGCTTGCGGTGGCGGCCGGACGCTGCTCCAGCTTGCCGACGCGGTCGGCGAGCTGCTGGATCTGCGACTTCAGCGCCGGATCGGCCGGAGTGGAGGCGCTGGAGGAGGTGGAGGCGGACGGCGTCGGCCAGCCGGGCAGGGCGGGACCCCACCAGGGCTCCGACAGGGCGGCGGCGCCGACCAGCAATGCGACCACCGACAGGGCGGTGGCGAACCCGCCGCCGGAGCGCGGCTCGTCGATGTAGGACGGGGTCGGGGCGATGGTCGGACGCGCCGGCTCGGCATCGGCGCTGCGGCTGTAGCCCGCGCTGCCGGTGGAGGAGGTGGTCTTCGGCTCGCCGGCCTTGGTGGCGTCCGTCTTGACGCCTTCGGACTTGGCCCCCTCGGCCTTCTCCGCGTCGCCCTTCGGCGTGTCGGCGAGGCTGTCGGTCGCGCCGATCGGCGTTGCCGGCGGGATCAGGGCGTCGGAGGATTGCAGCTCAGTCGCAGCACCGGTCGCGGGCGTATCGGCCGCCGGGGTATCGGCGCCGGGGATGGTGTCGGCCGGGGAAGCCGTCGGCGCCGGCTCCACCACCGGAGCGGCATCGATGGTCGTGGCGGCCGGGGCGATGACGGACGCGGCGGAGGCGTCGGTCGGCCGGTCCTCGCTGGGGGTGGCCGCGTCCAGGTCGGCGTCGTCCAGCTTGATGCGGTGCTTGGCGGCGGCGGTTCGCAGGTCGGCATGGCGGGCCAGCGGAATCGCGCCGCGCTTCTTCCAGCCCTGAACCGTCGTCACCGGAGTATCCAGCTTGTGGGCCATCGGGCGGATGCCGCCGAAACGTTCGACGATGCGGTCGACCGCCGCATTGCCGGTGCTGGCGCCGTCGCCGTCACGGTCGGTGCCGGGGCGCTCGGGGCCTGGACGAGAGGTCATGGGCTGTACCTTCGGTTCGCTGTTGTTCGTTTTAACGTCACAGCCCCCTGACCGGTCCCCCTCGTCCCCCGTACGGCTGATGCACCCATCCGGAAGCACCGGGGGTGTAAGCCGTACGGCCGGACCGCGCCGGGGTTAACCGGCGACCGGCAACAGATCGAGCAGGGCGTCCTGCTCCGGCCGCGCCGCCACCCGTACGCTTCGCCACGGCGTCACTCCCTGGTCGCCGTACGCACGGGCAGCCTCCGCGACCGCGGGGCTGAGGCAGAACGCATCGACCGTACGACAACAATCGACCAGCCCCGCCTCGGCCAGCAGCCTAACAAAGGATGCGGCGGTACGGGGAGAGAAAAACAACACACCGTCGAGCGCCGACGTACGCAAAAATGTCGCGGTATCGTCCGACAGGGTTAGCGCGGGTACGGCATCGTACATCACGCTGCGCCGCAGCGTGAAGCCGGCCGCCCCCAGAAGGCCGGCAAGGTCGCCCGCCACCTTGCTGCCGGCCACATGCAGGAGCGTACCGGCGGCCGGATCGCGCAAGCGGCGGACATGCTCGGCCAGCGCGTACACGTCGCCCGACGCGCTGTCGACCTCCGCGAAGCCGACCGCCCGCGCCGCCCGCGCGGTGGCGTCGCCGACGGCGTGCACCGGACGGTCGCGCCGGCTCGTACGTTTGGCGTAGGCGCGTACGCCGTTTGCGCTGGTGAACAGCAGGGCTTGTACGTCGGAGAGGTCGGGTTCCGGCTCGTCGAGCCAGACCATCGTCAGCATCGGCTCCACCGCGGTGGCGAAGCCGAGCGCCTCCAGCCGGCGGACCAGCGGTTCGGCATCCTCCGCCGGACGCGTCACCAGAAGACGCGTACGGGGAAGGACGGAAGAGGTCTCAGGCTGTTTTCCCGTCATGCGGAAAACCCGGACGGATGGGCGGTCAGTGCGGTGCCGCGGCGAAGAAATCGGGCGGAAGCTGCGCCCGGATCTCGGCCCCGGCGTCGGCGCCCAGCGACTCGGCCTCGGCCGCCTTGCCGTGGCGTTCCGCCCGGAAGATGATGCGCCCGTCGACCGACAGCACCTTGGCGCGCAGATGCAGGTCGTCGCCGTCCAGCATCGCCAGCGCCGCGATGGGCGTGCGGCAGGAGCCGTCGAGCGCGGCGAGCAGCGCGCGTTCCGCCGTGACGCGGACCATGGTCTCCGCGCAGTTCAGCGGCGCCAGCAGGGCGCGGGTGGCGTCGTCGGCGCTACGGATCTCGATGCCGATGGCGCCCTGGGCCACCGCCGGCAGCATGGTTTCCGGTTCCAGCACCGCGGTGATGCGGTCGGTCAGGCCGAGCCGGCGCAGGCCGGCCAGCGCGAGCAGGGTGGCGTCCACCTCGCCCGCGTCCAGCTTGGACAGTCGGGTCTGCACGTTGCCGCGCAGGGGGAAGATCTTCAGGTCGGGACGCAGTTCCAGGACCTGGGCCTGACGGCGCAGGCCGGCGGTGCCGACCACGGCGCCGGCCGGCAGGTCGGCCAGACCGCCGCCGGAACGGGCGAAGAAGGCGTCGCGCGGATCCTCGCGCGGCAGCAGGGTGGCGATCTCCAACCCGTCGGGAAGCTGGGTCGGCACGTCCTTCATCGAATGGACGGCAAGGTCGGCGCGGCCGTCGAACAGCGCCTCCTCCAGCTCCTTGGTGAACAGGCCCTTGCCGCCAGCTTCCGCCAGGGTGCGGTCGAGAATGCGGTCGCCGGTGGTCTTGAAGACGACGATCTCGATGGCGCCGGGGGCGGCGAGATGCGGATGGGCGGCGATCAGGCGGTCGCGGGTTTCATGGGCCTGCGCCAGCGCCAGCGGGCTGCCGCGCGTCCCGATACGGAGCGGGTGGGTCGTCATAGGGCGAGTTCTAGGGGATCCGCGCAGCTTTGCAAGGATTCGTCGGCTGTTCATACATAAGATTGAGGCGGATCAAATTTCATGCCCGCGCCGGTCCCCAACTCCATCCTGTACCCGGACGGGCAAGGCGGCTAATTTGGCGCCATGATCGTTCTTGGAATCGAAACGAGTTGCGACGAGACGGCCGCCGCCGTCGTCACCGACGCGCGCGAAATCCGCGCCGACGTCGTGCTGTCGCAGCTGGACGACCACACGCCCTATGGCGGCGTCGTCCCGGAAATCGCCGCCCGCGCCCATCTGGAACATCTCGACGGGCTGATCCGCCGCGCCATGGCGGAGGCCGGGATCGGCTTCGGCGACCTCGACGCGGTGGCGGCCACCGGTGGGCCGGGGCTGATCGGCGGCGTCATCGTCGGCGTGATGACCGCCAAGGCCATCGCCGCGGCGCGCGGGCTGCCCTTCGTCGCCGTCAACCATCTGGAAGGCCACGCGCTGACCGCGCGGCTGACCGACGACGTCGCTTTTCCCTATCTGCTGCTGCTGGTGTCGGGCGGCCATTGCCAGCTTCTGGCGGTGGAGGGAGTCGGGCGGTATCGCCGGCTCGGCACCACCATCGACGACGCGGTGGGCGAGGCGTTCGACAAGACCGCCAAGCTGCTGGGGCTGGGCTATCCCGGCGGTCCGCTGGTGGAGAAGGCGGCGGCCCGCGCCACCAACCCGGCGCGGTTCGAGCTGCCCCGGCCGATGCTGGGGCGCCCGGGCTGCGATTTCTCCTTCTCCGGGCTGAAGACCGCGGTGCGGCGGCATGTCGAGGAGTTGGGCGGTTTCCTGTCGGACGCCGACCGCGACGACCTCGCCGCCGCCTTCCAGGCGACGGTGGCGGAGGTGCTGGCCGACCGCTGCGCCCGCGCCATCCGCCGCTTCAAGGAGGACCATCCGCAGGGCGCCGCCCTGGTGGTCGCCGGCGGCGTGGCGGCCAACAAGGCGATCCGCAGCCGGCTGGCTACCCTGGCGGAGAAGCAGCGTATGCAATTCGTGGCGCCGCCGCTGCGCCTGTGCACCGACAATGCGGCGATGATCGCCTGGGCCGGGATCGAGCGCTTTCGACTGGGCGAGAGCGACCCGCTGAACTTCGCCCCCCGTCCGCGCTGGCCGCTGGACCCCGCCGCCGCGCCGGTGATCGGGCGCGCAGGCGTCGGTGCGGGGGTGAAGGCGTGAATAACTCCCTCTCCCGCCCCGGGAGAGGGAAGGGGCCCGTGAAGCGGGAAGGGTGAGGGGTAGTGCAAGGAGCCATGCGGTTCTTGATTCTTGGCGCACCCCTCACCCTCCCCACCGCTTCGCGGCGGGTCCCCTCCCTCTCCCGGGACGGGAGAGGGCTTTGACCGGAATGGATACGTGGTGAAATGAAGACGATGCTCCCCTCCTCCCTCAACCGCATCGGCGTCGTCGGCGGCGGCGCCTGGGGGACGGCGCTGGCGCTGGCGGCGCTGCGGGCCGGGCGCGAGACGCTGCTGTGGGCGCGTGAGCCGGCGGTGGTGGAGGCGATGAGCATCCGCCGCGAGAACCGCGATTACCTGCCCGGCGTGCCGCTGCCCGACGCGCTGCGGATCACCGGCGATCTGGCCGACCTCGGCGAGTGCGACGCGGTGCTGCTGGTGTCGCCGGCCCAGCATGCGCGCAACGTCACCGCAGGGATGGCGCCGCTGCTGAAGCCGGGGGCGCCGGTCGTCGTCTGCGCCAAGGGGATCGAACTGGACAGCCACGCGCTGATGAGCGAGGCGGTCGGTGCCGCGCTGCCGGCCGGCAATCCGGTGGCGATCCTGTCCGG
>NZ_CAMLJP010000069.1 GCF_946480385.1 uncultured Azospirillum sp. | reverse complement strand
TCCGAAGCTTGAATCACATCACGCTTTCAGCGCCAACACTTTTCAAACGGCCTCTTACGAGAACTCCCGCACCGTGTGCAGGTGGTTGAGCGGGCCGTGCCCATGGCCCAGGCCGGGGGCGGTCAGGATCGCCGTCTCGACATAGCGGCGGGCGCGGGCGACCGCGTCGCGCGTGCTCAGGCCCTGGGCCAGACCGGCGGCGATGGCCGAGGACAGGGTGCAGCCGGTGCCGTGGGTGTGGGGGGTGTGGACGCGGCGGCCCTCGAACACCGTCTCGCCCTCTTCCGTCAGAAGCAGGTCGTAGAGGGTGTCGTCCTCCAGATGGCCGCCCTTCAGCAGGACCGATTTCGGGCCGAAGCTGAGCATCAGTTCGGCGGCGCGGCGCATGTCGTCCAGATCGCGGATCGGCAGGTCGGTCAGCGCCTCGGCCTCCGGCAGGTTGGGCGTCACCACCTCGGCCAGCGGCAGCAGGCGCCGGCGCAAAGTCAGCACGGCGTCGGGGTCGAGCAGATGGTGGCCGCTCTTGGCGATCATCACCGGATCGAGGACCAGGGGCACGTTGACGGCGCGTTCCTCATACTCCGCCGCCACCGCCTCGATGACGGGAGCGTTGGCGAGCATGCCGATCTTCACCGCGTCGGCGCCGATATCCTCCAGCACCAGCTTCATCTGCAGGGCGACGAAGGCGGGATCGACCGGCACCACGCCATAGACGCCGGTGGTGTTCTGCGCCGTCAGCGCCGCGATGGCGGTCATGGCATAGGCGCCGAGCGCGCTGACCGCCTTGATGTCGGCCTGGATGCCGGCGCCGCCGCCGGAATCCGACCCGGCGACGATCAGGACGCGGCCCTTGACGGTGTTGCCGCTCACGTTGTTTTCGCTCATTGCGCGGCCTCCAGGCTGCGGGCGGCGCTGGCCTGGATGGCGTCGGCGATGTCGGCGACCACGCTGTGGACCAGCGTCGCGTCGTCACCCTCCGCCATCACGCGGATCAGCGGCTCGGTGCCCGACTTGCGGATCAGCACACGACCGCCCGCGGCCAGACGCGCCTCTCCGTCCTTGATCGCCTGTTGGACGAGGGCATCCTCCAGCGGCTTGGTCCCGGCGGAGAAGCGGACGTTGGTCAGCTTCTGCGGCACCGGATCGAACACGCGGCAGACCTCGCTGGCCGCGCGGCCATCGGCCTGGATCAGCACCGCCAGCACCTGCAACGCGGCGATCAGCCCGTCTCCGGTGGTCGAATAGTCGGACAGCACGACATGGCCCGACTGCTCGCCGCCGACATTGTAGCCGCGCTCCCGCATCAGCTCGACGACATAGCGGTCGCCGACGGGGGTGCGGGCCAGATGCAGGCCGAGGCCGCCGAGATGGCGCTCCATGCCCAGGTTGGACATGACGGTGGCGACGACGCCGCCGCCGCGCAGAGTCTGCGACCGCGCCCAGGAGGTGGCGATCAGGCTCATCAGCTGGTCGCCGTCGATCGGGCGCCCGGCCTCGTCCACCATGATCAGGCGGTCGGCGTCGCCGTCCAGCGCGATGCCGAGATGGGCGCCGTGGGCGACCACCTGCTCCTGCAGGGTGTGGGTGGCGGTGGCGCCACAGCCCTTGTTGATGTTGGTGCCGTCGGGGCTGACGCCGACCGGGATGACGTCGGCACCCAGCTCGTACAGCACCTTGGGCGCGACCTTGTAGGCGGCGCCGTTGGCGCAATCGACGACGATCTTCAGCCCGTCCAGCCGCAGGCCGCGCGGGAAGGTGTTCTTCACATATTCGATGTAGCGGCCGGTGGCGTCGTCCAGCCGGCTGGCACGGCCGAGATCGGCGGGGCCGGCGAGGTCGGGGGCGAAGGGCAGCGCCATGCGCCGCTCGATCGCCGCCTCCACCTCGTCCGACAGCTTGTAGCCGTCGGGGCCGAACAGCTTGATGCCGTTGTCCTGATAGGGGTTGTGCGAGGCGGAGATCACCACGCCCATATCGGCGCGAAGCGAGCGGGTCAGCATGGCGACCGCCGGGGTCGGCAGCGGACCCACCAGCACCACATCCATCCCCATGGAGATGAAGCCGGCGGTCAGCGCCGGTTCCAGCAGATAGCCGGACAGCCGGGTGTCCTTGCCGATCACCACCCGGTGCCGGTGGTCGCCGCGGCGGAACTGCAGCGCGGTCGCCATCGCCACGCGCAGGGCCGTTTCGGCGGTCATCGGGTCGATGTTGGCGGTGCCACGGATGCCGTCGGTGCCGAACAGGTGTCGCGTCATGAAAACCTCGTGCAGGAGCCGGTTCCAGCCCGATGTCGGATCGGGTGGCGGGAAGCGCAAGCGAAGGATGTTTCTTCGCGCGGCAGCCCGGCCGGGTCAAGACCCCTTCGGCGGCTGCGCGAAAGGGTTACAGGGGTGGATCAGCGCGGGTGCAGTGCTTCCCAGACGGCACGGGCCTGCGCGGTCTCGGCGACGTCGTGGACGCGCAGGATCTGCGCGCCCTGGTTCAGCGTCTCCAGACCGGCGGCGAGGGAACCGGGCAGCCGCTCCTTCGGCGGTTCCGCGCGCGACAGGCGGCCGATGAAGCCTTTGCGCGACAGGCCGATCAGCACCGTGCAGCCCAGGGCGTGGTACAGCGCGGTGTGGCGCAGGATGTCCAGATTGTGCTCCGTCGTCTTGCCGAAGCCGATGCCGGGATCGACGGCGATGCGCTCCGGCGGCACCCCGGCCGCGGCGCAGCTGGCGATCCGCTCCTCCAGCCAGTCGAACACGTCGAGCGCGGCGGCGCGGTAGGTCGGGTTGGCCTGCATGGTGCCGGGATCGCCCTGCATGTGCATCACCACCACCGGGGTACCGGTGCGGGCGACGACCGGCAGGGCCTGCGGGTCGGACAGCCCGGCGATGTCGTTGACGATGTGGGCGCCGGCCGCGGCGGCGGACTCCATCACGCTGGCGTGGCGGGTGTCGACGGAGACGGTCGCCCCCTTGTAGGCGAAATGGCGGATGACCGGCAGGACGCGCCGCTCCTCCTCCTCCGGCGGGACCGGATCGGCGCCGGGGCGGGTGGACTCGCCGCCGACGTCCAGGATGTCGGCGCCGGCAGCCAGCATCGCCTCGCCATGGGCGATGGCGGCGCCGGGGTCGAGGAAGTCGCCGCCGTCCGAGAAGCTGTCCGGCGTGACGTTGACGATGCCCATGATTTGCGGCCGGTCGGGAGCCAGTCCGGCGAAGGGCGGGCGGGCGCGGGTCAGGGCGCCGAGCTGGCGGTCCAGCGCCTCCGCCACCGTGCGGGAACGCTCCCAGCCCCAGGCCATGATCTCCGACAGCGGTGCGAAGGCGCGGTCGATGCGGGAGCCTTGGTCACGGACGATCAGTTCGGCGGTGGAGAAGGCGAAGCGCCCGCCGGCCAGCGGCACCGCCGCCCCCTTGGCCCAGGCGGCGATGGGCATCAGCCCGACCGGGCGAAGATAGACCCGTACCCCCTCCTCCCCCGCCCAGGGGCAGAAGCCGGCGAGCGACCCGGCGGCCGATTTGGGGGCGGCTTTGGCGGCGGGCTTGGCGGAGAGCGGCGGCATCGGGAATTCCCCTTCACATCACAGGCTGACGCTATCGTTCCTGGCATGCGCCCGGCGGGATGGCAAGGGTGCCATAGCGGACGGCTCCCTCCCTTGGCCTGGAACAAGGCGGTGATCGGCGGACGATGGAACGGCGTGGAACAGCTTTCGGCGAACGGTCCATCTTGCGGCTATCTGAGAGTGGCGGAGATCGATCACGGATGGCGCCCATGAGTGGCTTGTCTTTGATTCGGCTGAGGGAAATAGGGGTTTACCCGAATATTATTTAACTATATCTTCATAATCTATTCTCAAATTTAATATGTTAACTTTGCATCTAGGTTCTTTCAATAATGGGTATCGTAAACAACATTTGCAGGAAACCATGTAATTTTAAGTCAGCCTCCGCCTTAATTGTTGACTTCAATATATCGTCCAGCGAATTAATGGAAAGAACCCTTTCCGGCCTTAAACTGAAGCACATCTACCGCTCATTTTCCACCGAAGACGCTGTCTCGCTTCTTTCGGAGAACGAGATCGGCATTGTCATCGTAAACGCAGATACAGTCCGAGAAAAAGCGCTTCAACTGTTAGAGATGGTCAGATTCCGCCAGACAAAAGACCCATGTCTAGGGGGAAAAATAAAACATATCTCGATAATCCCATTCGTAATTATCAGCTCTGCAGTGACACCGAAAATGGCGGAGAAAGTGGCAGATGCAGGAATATGCGCATTGGTTTCAATGCCGTTCAAGCCGGTTGATTTTATGAAGAAGATTAAAAATCTACTTTACGTGCACTGCGAAGATAATTGCTTCAATATGGCAAATCCATCGCTTGAAGGCACCGACGTCCTGGAGGAACCCAGCAGCCCTCGCTGACGTAAAGCCAGGAGTTCTGCGTCCTCGACAGCGGCATTTGAGAAGACATCCCCCTCCTATGGGACAGAGGGCGATTCCTCCCCCCTCACCCCCGCCGGGCCAGCCCGCCCTTCAGCTTCAGCACATAGGTGATGACCTCCGCCACCGCCTGATAGTGCTGGAGCGGGATCGTCGCATCCACCTCCGCCGTGGCGTGGAGGGCGCGGGCGAGCGGCGGGTTCTCGACGATGGGGATGTCGTGCTCCTGGGCCAGGGCGCGGATGCGCAGCGCGATCAGGTCGGCGCCCTTGGCGAGGCAGATCGGGGCGGCGGTGCGGCCGCGCTCGTATTCCAACGCCACGGCGAAATGGGTGGGGTTGGTGATGACCACGGTGGCGCGCGGGACGTTCGCCATCATGCGCTTCTTCGAGCGCGAGCGGCGGATGTCGCGCAGGCGGGCCTTGGCGTTGGGGTCGCCCTCGATCTGCTTGTATTCGTCCTTGATCTCCTGGTGGCTCATGCGCAGGCGGCGGCGCCATTCCAGGCGGTTCCACAGCACGTCCACCGCCGCCATCAGGACGGTCGCCAGCAGCACCGCCAGCAGCAGCCGCAAGGTCACGTCCCGCAGCAGGTTGGGCAATCCGGCGACGTCCATGCCCACGGTATCCTCCGTCCATGCGATATAAGGCGCCAGCGCGTGCCAGGCCGCGATGCTGATGATGGAGAGCTTGACCAGACTCTTGACGAATTCGACCAGCGCCGGGCGGCCGGCGATCCGCTTCCAGCCCGAGGCCGGCGACAGGTGCGACCATTTCGGCTGGATGCGGTCGCTTGCCACGACGAACGGCCCCTGCCCCAGCGCCGACACCACCACCCCGCCAAGCAGGATGCCCAGCACCGGCAACAGCGCCACCGCGACGCCGCCGATCAGCCAATACAGGCTGTGGATGACGTCGACGGCGCTGCCGTCGATGCGGATGTCGTCGGGGTTCTCGATCAGCGGCAGCAGCAGGGCCGACAGGGTCGAGGCGACTCCGGGCACCGCCATCAGCACGATCATCCAGGCGGCGACCATCGCCGACAGCAGGCCGACGTCGCGGGCGCGGGGGACGTCGCCCTTCTCCGCCGCCTCGCGCAGGCGTTTCTCCGTCGGTTCTTCTGTCTTCTGTTCGTCGTCCTGCTCCGCCATCCGTCAGGACCCCGACAGCCAGCCGCCCAGCGCGGCGACGAAGGCGGTCAGCATGGCGCCGGCGGTCGCCATGAACAGGCCCATGCCCACCATCAGCACGCCGGGGGTGGCGACGAAATAGACGGGCATCGCCGGCATCACCCGGTTGACCAGCCCCAGCGCCACATTCACCACCAGCCCATAGAGGATGAAGGGCGCCGCCAGCCCGACGCCCAACCGGAAGGTGGTCGCCAGCAGTTCGGCGAAGCGCTGGGCGACCATGCCGAGGTCGGGGAACACCCCCGCCGGCCAGGAGCCGTAGGAGCGGGCCAGCGCGCCGATCATCAGGTAATGCACGTCCGACGCGAACAGCAGGGCCAGCCCGCCGATCAGCAGCACGCCGGACAGCACAGACCCGCCCTCGAACCCCGCCGCCGCCATGGAGAAGGGGTTGCTCAACCCCACCACCTGGGCAGCCAGCGCACCCGTGGTCTGCAAGGCGGCCATGAACAGCCGGGCGCCGAGGCCGAGATAGGCGCCGACCAGCGTCTCCCCGGCCAGCGCGCGCAGCATCTCCACCGGCTGGTCCGGCATGCGGTCGGGCAGGCCGTCCACCCCCGGCAGCAGAACCAGCGTGACGATGATCGCCAGCGCCGCCCTCACCCGCATCGGCACCGCCGCCTCGCCGAAGCCCGGCAACAGGCCGATGGCTGCCGTGACCCGCGCCAGCACGATGAAGCCGCGGTAGATCTCCAGGGTCAGGAACTGGCTGAGGTCTCCCATGGGATCGGGCATCCGGCTAGACCTGATCGACGGTCTTGAGCGACGCCTTGCGGTGAAGCTCGGCATGGCTCAGCACCGGGGTCATCGGGCTGACCCGTTCCAGCAGGGAGCGGACGAAGGGCCGCACCTCCGCCCCCACCAGCAGGGCGGGCCAGACCTGGGAGGTCGCGTGCTTCTGGATCTTGAGGCGGACGGCGGTCAGGAACTCCTGCACCTGGCTGGGCGGCATGACGAAGCGGCGGTCGTCGCCCTCCACCACGATGTGGTCGAGCAGGGCCTGTTCCCAGCGCGGGCTGAGTGCAATGACCGAGACGAAGCCGTCGGGACCGGCCAGACCCTGGTGGATCTGCTGGCCCAGCCGCATCCGCACATGTTCGGTGATCAGGGTGATGTGGCGGGTCCAGCCGACCGCCTCCGCCACCGCCTCGACGATGGCGGGCAGGTTGCGGATCGACACCCGTTCCGACAACAGCTGTTGCAGCACGCGCTGGAGGACGACCAGCGAGATCTGGCTCGGCACCATGTCGTTGATGAGCTTCTGGTACTCGCGGCCCAACCCGTCGATCAGCTTTTGCAGGGCGGCGAAGGTCAGCAGGGTGGAGAGGTTGTCCTTGATGACCTCGGTCAGGTGGGTGGTGATGACGCTTTCCGGATCGACGACGGTGTAGCCCTTCGCCACCGCCTCTTCATGCCGGGCCGGGTCGATCCATTTGGCCTGCAGGCCGAAGGTCGGCTCGCGTGTCGGGTCGCCGGCGATGTCGGGCACGGCGCCGCCGGTGGGGTCGATGGCGAGCAGATGCTTCGGCCGCACCTCGCCCTTCGCCGCCTCCACCCCCATGATGCTGATGACGTAGCTCTTGGGGGCCAAGAAGCTGGAATCCTTGATGCGCACCGACGGCAGGACGAAGCCGAATTCGGTGGCGAAGCGCTTGCGCAGCGTCTTCACCTTGGTGGTCAGCGGGCCGTTCTTGTTGAGGATCAGCGGGACGAGGTGGTTACCGACCTCCACCTTCACCTCGTCGACCTTCAGCATGTCCTCGACCGCCTCTTCCGGGATGGCGGGGGGTGCCTTGCGGCTTTCCTCCAGCTTGGCGAGTGCCGCGGCGCGGGCCTTGCGGCGCGGGGCGTACCAGCCGAGCGCGGCGAAGGCGGCCCCGATGGCGAGGAAGGGCGCCATCGGCAGGCCCGGCGTCAGCGCCAGCGCCCCCAGCAGCCCGGCCGCCACCAGCAGCGCCTTCGGGTAGGCGCCGAGCTGGTCGATCACCGCCTTTTCGGCGGAGCCGATGTTGCCGCCCTTGGTCACCAGCAGGCCGGCGGCCAGCGACACCACCAGCGCCGGGATCTGCGTCGCCAGCCCGTCGCCCACCGTCAGGGTGGTGTAGGCGGATGCCGCGGCGTCGAAGCTCATCCCCTTCTGGACGATGCCGATCGCCATGCCGCCGAGAACGTTGATGACGGTGATGACCAGACCGGCCACCGCGTCGCCGCGCACGAATTTGGAGGCGCCGTCCATCGCGCCGTAGAAGGTGCTTTCGTCCTCCAGCTCCTTGCGGCGGCAGCGGGCCTCGGCCTCGTCGATCATGCCGGCGGAGAGGTCGGCGTCGATCGCCATCTGCTTGCCGGGGATGGCGTCGAGGGTGAAGCGGGCGCCGACTTCGGCGATGCGGGTGGCGCCCTTGGTGATGACGACGAAGTTGATGACGACGAGGATGCAGAAGATCACCACGCCGATGACGAAGTTGCCGCCCATCACGAACTGGCTGAAGCCCTGGATGACGTGACCGGCGGCGCCGTGGCCGTGATGCCCCTCGCTGAGGATCAGCCGGGTGGACGCGATGTTCAGCGCCAGCCGCAGCATCGTCACCACCAGCAGCACGGTGGGGAAGGACGAGAAGTCCAGCGGGCGCGGGATCCACAGGGACACCATCAGCACCAGCACCGCGACCGAGAAGGACAGCGCCAGCCCGAGATCGAGGAACCAGGACGGCACCGGCAGGAACAGCACCGCCAGCACCAGCAGGATGCCGACCGCGAACAGCACGTCGCGGTTCGCCAGCCCGATGTCGCCGAGCAGGCCGAACCGGCTGCGGACGTGATCCGTGAGGGTCATGGGGATCCGGATGGGTTCGAGGGAGGGACGATTGTCCGGCAACGATAGGCGGGTGCGGTAAAACCGGGATTTAAACGGCTCCCTTGGCCTGTCACTGGCTCGGCAGCAGCGGGCGGGCCGGGCCGTCGGCGAACAGGCCGGACAGGAAGCTGAGACGCCCGCGTTCGGCCGCGGTCCAGGTCGGGGAGGCGCCGCCGGGGCCGGCCGCCAGCGTTTCCAGATAGCCGAGCGCGCCGGCGACCCAGCGCAGATTGCCGGTCACCCGCTGGCGATAGGCCTCGCCGCGCTCGGACTGGGCGGAGTGGTAGCGGGCGATGGCGGTTTCCAGCGAGCCGTGGTCGCGCCGCAGGGCCGACAGGAAGGACGCGGCGTAGCGGGCGTTGGCGACCGGATCGAAGGCGGTGGCGAGGTCGGGGAAGGCCTCGGGGTGCCAGCGCAGATTGACTTGCAGGCAGCCGACGTCGATGGACTGCACGCCGCGCGCCTGTGTCTCGCGCACGAAGGCGATGGCGGCGTCGCGCGTCGGGAAATAGTGGGACCGGCCCTCGGTGTTGACGGTCCAGGGCCAGGCGGTGAAAAGGCGATCCTCTGTCCGGCGGCCGGATTCGGTGAAGCCCATCGCCAGCAGCAGATGGTCGGAAATGCCGGCCGCCTTCTCCGCGTCGAGGATTGCGGCGATGCATTGCGCTTCCGGCGGCAGGGCCTTGGCCGAGGGATGGGACAGTGGTTTCGCCGGGGCGTAGAGCGCGGTGCTCCACACGCCGATCTGCGAGGGGTTGGCCGGCGGCGCCGCCGCACCGCCGGCCGGACTTACGAGCAGCCCGAGAAGGGGGATGACCGCTCGCAACCGGAACATCAGTCGATGGCGACGATCAGGTCGCTCAGCCGGTCGGCGTAGGTGGCGAGCGTGCCGTACATGAAGGGCAACGCCAGCACCGTCACCACCAGGATCGCGACGATCTTCGGCACGAAGGTCAGCGTCATCTCCTGCACCTGGGTCAGCGCCTGCACCAGAGAGATGGACACGCCCACCACCACCGCCGCAATCAGCGGCGGCGCCGCGACCAGCAGGGTCGTCCAGATGCCGCTGCGCAGCACCTCCAGCACGTCGGCCTGGTTCATGGGGGATCCTATATTAAGTGCGCGCGCTCAAACCGCGATGCGCATGATCTCCTGGTACGCCTGGACCATCTTGTCGCGGATGGCGACGACGCTCTGCACCGTCATCTCCGCCGCCAGGACCGAGCGCACGACGTCCTGCGCGCTGGCCTTGCCCGATACGGCGGCGAGCGAGACGCGCTCGCTCTCCTTCAGGGTGTCGACGGCCTGGGAGATCGACTTGTCGAGGAAGCCGCCGAAATCGCTTTCGGCACTGGCGGCCACCGCGTCGGTGCCGTTGGCGGCGGACAGAGGCGAGGTCGCCGCCTGGGTTTCGGCGAGCCCGCTGATAGCGGGGCTGCGGTTGGCGGCGTAGGCGGCGGCGACGCGGCCGACGGACATCTCGATCATGGGACGGCTCCTCAACTGCGCAGCAGGTCGACGACGCGGTTCATCATCGCGCGCGACTGTTCGATGACGTTCATGCTGGCTTCGAAGGCGCGGCCGGCCTCGCGCATGTCCATCATCTCGATCAGCGGCTGGACATTGGGCTTCTTGACATAGCCCTTGTCGTCGGCCGCCGGGTGCGAGGGGTCGTAGGCGAGCTGGAAGTCGCTGCGGTCGCGGCCGATCTGCTTGACCTGCACCAGCTCCGCGCCGACGCCGCGGTCCATCACGCTGTCGAAGGACACCGTCTTGCGGCGATAGGGGTCGCCGCCCTTGGAAGTGGCGGTGGAATCGGCATTGGCGAGGTTTTCCGCCACCACGCGCAGGCGGGTCGATTGCGCCTGAAGCCCGGCACCGGCGATCTTCAGCGTGGCGCCGAGGACATCGTTCATCATCGCTCGTCTCCGTCCTAAAAAGCCGTCAGCCGTTTCGCCCTTAACCGTTCCGCCAAGCCATGCGCAGCATCTGCACATTGCGCTGGAACAGGCTGGTGGTCAGGGCGAAGGCGTCGCGGGTCTCGCTGCCCTTGATCATCTCCTGCTCCAGCGACACCGCGTTGCCGCTGGGGGTCGACTCCCACAAGCCCGCCTTGCCTTCCTCGCGGTAGGGCGTGGTGGAACGGCTGCCGGCCAGATGCAGGCCGGCGGTGCGGGCGGTCTCCACCGGGCGGATGCCCTCCATGACGCTGTCGAAGGATTTCAGGTCGCGCGCCTGGTAGTCGGGCGTGTTGGCGTTCACGACATTCTCGGCGATCAGCTTCTGCCGCTGCGCCAGATAGTCTAGGCGCGTGCCGGCAAGCTGGAAGAAACCGATTTTACTCAAATCCATTGCGACCTCGTTCCATCACATCTCACCGGAACACAAGGCCGGACGATGATCCCGCCCGTTTAAAACCGGATTTAAATTCGCTGCTCTAGGCTGTCTCCATCGACAGGCATGATGGAGACAGCGCCGATGCCGGCACTCGCCACCCTGGCGGCGGAACTCGACCGGCTGCCGACGCGCCAGTGGCGCGGCGAAATCCGCTCGGCCGCCGGCATGACGCTGGAGGTCGACGGGCTGCAGCGCGTGCTGTCGGTCGGCGACAAATGCCATGCGGAAACCCTGCGCGGCGGGCGCGTGCTGTGCGAGACCATCGGGTTCCGCAACGGCCGCTCGCTGCTGATGGCCTTCGACAATCTGGACGGTGTGGCGGAGGGCTGCGCCGCCGTCACCGACGACACCGCCTTCATGCTGCGGCCCGGTCCGGGCTGGCTCGGCCGGGTGGTGAACGCGCTGGGCGAGCCGATCGACGGCAAGGGGCCGCTGGCGAACGGCGAGCATCCGCGATCCTTGCGCCAGCCGCCGCCGGCCGCCTGCGCCCGGCGCCGGGTGGGGACGCGGCTGGACAGCGGCATCCGGGTGATCGACAGCTTCGTGCCGCTCTGCCGTGGGCAGCGGCTGGGCGTCTTCGCCGGGTCGGGCGTCGGCAAATCGACCCTGCTGGCGATGGTCGCCCGCCATGCCGAGGCCGACGCCATCGTCATCGGCCTGATCGGCGAGCGCGGGCGCGAGGTGCGCGAATTCATCCAGGACGATCTGGGACCGGAGGGGCTGGCGCGCTCCGTCGTCATCGTCGCCACGTCGGACGAGCCGCCGCTGATGCGCCGGCAGGCCGCGCTGCTGACGATGACGGTGGCCGAGGAGCTGCGCGATCAGGGCAAGCATGTGCTGTGCCTGATGGACAGCGTCACCCGCTTCGCCATGGCCCAGCGCGAGATCGGGCTGGCCGCCGGGGAGCCGCCGACCGCCAAGAGCTATCCGCCCAGCGTCTTCGCCGAGCTGCCCCGCCTGCTGGAACGGGCGGGGCCGGGTCCGGAAGGTGGGGGGGAGGGGGATATCACCGCCATCTTCACCGTGCTGGTCGATGGCGACGACCATGACGAACCCATTGCCGATGCGGTGCGCGGCATCCTCGACGGGCATCTGGTGCTGGATCGCAAGATCGCCGAGCAGGGGCGCTATCCCGCCGTCAACCTGCTGCGCAGCGTGTCGCGCACCCTGCCCGGCTGCCATGACGCGCGGGAGAACCGCATCGTCGGCCGCGCCCGCGCGCTGGCGGCCACCTATGACGGCATGAAGGAGATGATCCGGCTCGGCGCCTACAAGCGCGGCACCGCCCCGGAGACCGACGCCGCCATCGACCTGCACCCGCAGTTGGAAGACTTCCTGCGCCAGGGCAAGGACGATCCCTCCCCCTCCGCCGAGAGTTTCGCGCGGCTGGACGCGCTGCTCGCCGCCATCGGAGACCAAGCATGAGCGTGAATACCAGATTGGCGGCCCAGGCCGTCACTCCGCCGACCGCCCAGCGCAAGCCCAATGAGCCGGAGGAAACGCTGGCGGACAAAATGAGCGTCGGGTTCGAGGACCTGCTCGACGTGGTCAACCCGCTCCAGCAATTGCCCGTGGTGTCCTCGGTCTATCGCGAGGCGACAGGGGAAAGCATCTCGATCCCGGCGCGGCTGGCCGGTGGATTCCTGTTCGGCGGCCTGCCCGGCCTGATCGGCAGCGCCGCGATGGTGGCCTTCGAGGAGATCACCGGCGACAGCGTGCTGGGCCATATCGGCAGTCTGCTGGAGGATGGGACGGAAACGGTGGCGGCGGAGGGAGCGCCGGCCGGAACGCTGCCCTGGATGCACGGCGGCGAGGGTGGCGGTGATCCCGCCCTGCCCTCCCCTCAGTCCTTGGCGGAGGCTTTGCGCCGCAAGTCTGGAGCAGTGGCGGAGACGGGCATGGCGGCACCGGCGGGCGAACAGCCGGCGCCGCAACTGCTGGCGAAGCTCTACAGCCTGGAGGCTACGGCGAAGGTCGGCGCGCCGGGGATGGTGCGCAAGGTGGGGTGACCAACCCGGACTTGCACGGCACCGCCGGGCACGGTTCAATGATCCGGACGGCGTTCCATGATGAGCGGGCTGGCGGTGGACGAAGACAAGGGTAACGGCACGGGAAAGGGACGGCGGCGGCTGTGGCTCCTGGTCGGCCATGGAGCGGTCGGGCTGGCCACCGCCGGGGCGTTCCTGCCCATCCTGCCCACCGTTCCCTTCCTGCTGGTCGCCGGCTGGGCCTATGCCCGCGGCAATCCCGAACTGCGGGAGCGGATGCGCAACGACCCGCGGTTCGGCCGTACCGTGCGCGAGTGGCAGGACCGCGGCGCCATCCCGGTGAAGGCGAAGGTCATGGCGGTCGGCGGCATGTCATCCAGCTTCGCCGTGCTCGCCCTGTCGTCGCCCGGATACCCGGTGCTCGCCGGCACCGGGGCGGCCATGGCGGCCGTGGCCGTGTATGTGGTGTCACGGCCGCCCCCTTCGGACGGATAGGCCTCTCTTACCAGCCCAGCCACTTGCCGTATTCGTGGACGACGTCCTGGGTGATCGCCTCACGGGAGGTGCGATCCGGCGGCAGGTATTTGTGAAGGCCGCCGCGCAGGATCACCTCCACACGCCGCTGCCATGCGGCGCGCTTGTCCTGCATCTCCGGGAAGGCGAAGGTCATCGGGTGGTAGGCGCGGGCGCGGATGGAGTAGGAGAACTCCTCCTCACCGTTGCGCAGCACGGCGATGCCGGCGCTGAAGGCACCCGTCTCGATCTCGACGCGCCGGCCGTGCCGCTCCAGCTCCAGCGCCACGTCGCGCAGCGCCGGCTGCACCGTCTCGGCGATGAAGCGGGCGACCTCCTGCCGCGCCGCCGTGCCGCCGGGGGGAAGGGAGGCCTGGGCCGCGGTCCGGCGTCCGACCATCGCGGCCAGCCGCTGCCGCCAGTCGCCGTCCATCGCCGGCTGCTGCGGCACGGCCCCTTCGGCGGGAGCGTCGGCAGGTACGCCGGAACCGATGGATTCGCGGGTCTTCCGCCGGTCCTGCGCCACGCTGCGCTCCTCGCGGAGGCTGACCACGAGACTGATGCACATCAGCACCATGACCACCGCGAAGGGCAGCGCGGTGGTGACCGCCGCCGTCTGCAACGCCTGCAACCCGCCGACCAGCAGCAGGATGGCGGCGACGACGCCGGACAGCACCGCCCAGAAGATGCGGGTGGCGATGGGCGGATCCTGGTTGCCGCCGGAGCCGATGATGTCGATGACCAGCGCACCGGAATCGGCCGAGGTGACGAAGAAGGTGATGACCATCAGCGTGGCGATGGCGGAGGTGATCATGCTGAGCGGCAGGCGGTCCAGCATGACGAACAGCGCGGTGGGGATGCTGTCGGCCACCGCCTTGGCCATGCCGCCGCCTTGGAACATCTCGATGTGGATGGCGGTTTCGCCGAACACGGTGAACCAGACGAAGGTCAGGGCAACCGGCGCGAACAGCACGCCGCCGATGAATTCGCGGATGGTGCGGCCGCGCGACACCCGCGCGATGAACATGCCGACGAAGGGCGCCCAGGAAATCCACCAGCCCCAATAGAACATGGTCCAGCTCGCCTGCCATTCGGCGCCGGAATAGGGCAGCGTGCGGAAGCTGGTGAAGGGAAGCGTCCACAGATAGCGGCCGATATTCTCCACCAGAGTGGACAGCAGGAAGACGGTCGGGCCGAGCAGGAAGACGAAGGCCAGCAGCAGAAGCCCGGCCAGCATGTTCAGCTCGCTCAGACGGCGGATGCCCTTGCCGACGCCGCTGACCGCGGACACCGTGGCGACCGCGGTGATGACCGCGATCAGCACCATCTGCTGCACCGTGCCGACGCTGAGCAGGCCGAGATACTCAAGCCCCGCGTTGATCTGCATGACGCCGAGGCCGAGCGAGGTGGCGATGCCGAACAGCGTGCCGAAGATGGCGACGATGTCGACGATATGGCCCGGCCAGCCACGGATGCGGTCGCCGAGCAAGGGATAGAGTGCCGATCGGATCGTCAGCGGCAGATCGTGGCGGTAGGCGAAATAGCCCAAGGCCAGCCCGACGACGATGTAAATGCCCCAGGCGTGCAGGCCCCAATGCAGGAAGGCCAGATTCATCGCCTCGCGCGCGGCATCCGGCGTTCCGCCCACGCCGACACGCGGGTTGGAGAAATGCAGCATCGGCTCGGCGACGCCGTAGAACAGCAGGCCGATGCCCATGCCGGCGCTGAACAGCATGGCGAACCAAGTGGGGTAGCTGAATTCGGGCTCGTCATCGTCCTTGCCGAGCTTGATCGCGCTGTAGGGGCTGATGAAGAGCCACAGGGCGAACAGCAGGAATCCGGCGACGGTCAGGACATAGAACCAGCCGAAATTCCCGACGATTGCGGCCTGCACCGCGGAAACGCGGGCGCCGAACGGTTCGGTGAACAGCGCCGCCACCGCAACGAAGAGAAGAATGATTCCCCCGGCAGTGAAAGATACGGTTTTGTTTATCCCTTGCATGATGGCACTCCGAAACAAGCCCGCCCAAGCGTAAGCGTGTCGAGACGCTGACAGCACAACGACCCGGGTGAGTGAATGTTGCGAGCCCGCCAGGAAAAGCCGGTGATCGGCATCCGTGCGCAAACTGCTCGCATCGCGCGAATCGCGCGGTCGCACAAATCGAAGCACGGGATCATACATATTTTACGGGTTCGGTCAAACATCTTGACCTAAGCCATGAGACCATATGGGGCAGACGCTCTTTCAACAACTGCAGACCTTCTTCTTTGTCCTGTTGTAATATGAGGTATTGAATAGGAATTTCTGCAGACCTAACCCGCCTATTCCAACAGCCTGCCAATCAATACAGA
Source organism: uncultured Azospirillum sp. (assembly GCF_946480385.1). The sequence continues at coordinate 18,912 of NZ_CAMLJP010000069.1, read as the reverse complement.
GTTTTTCATTCCCCGATCCGCGCTGCGGACAAAGAAAAAGGGCCGCCGTTTCCGGCAGCCCCTTCTCTTCCGTCCTCGATCCGCCGGTCAGGCGGCGACGTGGTCCTGCCCCAGATGGGCCATGCGGGCCAGCGTCGCCGGCTCGATGGCCACCCGCAGATGGGCGTGGCTGTCGTCGTCGCTGCGGTCGACCACCTCGCCATGGGCGTAAAGCCAGGCGAGAGTCGCGCCATCGCCATGCTCGATATCCAGTTCCACCAGCTCGCGGCCGGCGGTCATCCGGTCGTCGAGGATGCGGAACAGCGTGTCCAGCCGCCCGCCGGTGGCGGCGGACACCGCACAGGCGTTGCCGGCCCGTTCGGTGCGGGCGAGCACGGCGTCAAGCTCCGCCCCGTCCAGCAGGTCGATCTTGTTGGCGACCTCGACCACGCGCGGGTCGCGCTCCGGATCGATGCCGAGATCGCCCAGGATCGCCTCCACATCGGCCTTTTGGGCCTCGGTGTCGGGGTGGGCGATGTCGCGGACATGCAGGATGATGTCGGCCGACTGCACCTCCTCCAGCGTGGCGCGGAAGGCCGCGACCAGATGGGTCGGCAGGTCGGAGATGAAGCCGACCGTGTCGGACAGGATCACCTTGCGGCCCGACGGCAGCACCACCTGACGCATGGTCGGGTCGAGCGTGGCGAACAGCAGGTCCTTCGCGAACACGTCGGCGCCGGCCATCCGGTTGAACAGGGTGGACTTGCCGGCGTTGGTGTAGCCGACCAGCGCCACCACCGGGTACGGCACCTTGGCGCGCGCCTTTCGGTGCAGGCCACGGGTGCGGCGGACGTCGTCCAGCTCCCGCTTGATCTTGACGATGCGGTTGCCGATCAGGCGACGGTCAAGCTCCAGCTGCGATTCACCGGGGCCGCCGAGGAAGCCGAAGCCGCCGCGCTGGCGTTCCAAGTGGGTCCAGGACCGCACCAGCCGCGATTTCTGGTAACTCAGCGACGCCAGTTCGACCTGAAGCTGGCCTTCATGGGTGCGGGCGCGGGCGCCGAAGATCTCCAGGATCAGGCCGGTGCGGTCGATGACCTTGGCGCCGAACGCCTTTTCGAGGTTGCGCTGCTGCACCGGGGTCAGCGCATGGTCGACGATGACGAGGTCGATGGCCTCGCCCGCCTCATGCGCGTCTTCGATCAGCTTGGCATACTGCTCGATGGCGCCACCGCCCAGCAGGGTTGCCGGGCGCGGCTGGTTGACCTTGACGACCGCGGCCTGCGCCACGTCGAGGTCGATGGCCGCCGTAAGCCCGACCGCCTCGTCCAGCGAGGCTTCGGGGCTGCGGTCGGTCTCGGCCCCGCGCAGGACCGGGTGAAGGACGAGGGCGCGGCCCAAAGCGGACCGCGGGGTTTCGGTGGTTTTCAAATCGGTGGTCTGATGCGTGCCCATGGGTTCCTTTGTCCGCCCCGGCACCGGATGCGCGGGGCATGCGCGCATCCCTCGCGGATGCGAAGCTCGGAAATTGGCAAAAAGGGGTCCTCTCCGACCCCACCGGCGGCGCCACGGCACGGGGGAGGGTCGCGGCGGCCTGCGCGTCACGGGGTCGGAGAGGAGAGCGTCGGCACACCCGAGGCAGGAGGCCGAACCGGGGAACTTAGATCAAGGGAGGTCACCGAAGTTGTCGCGCCGGCCGGGATAGGGGCCTCGATACGCGCTGTCGTACGAGGATAGATGAGAGCTTCGGCGCTTGGAACAAGGCCGCGGGACCGATTTTTTGGGAGATTGGCGGAAGGCGCCCTCTCCCGCCCCGGGAGAGGGAGGGGACCCACGAAGTGGGGAGGGTGAGGGGCATTCCGGACATGGATTGCATATCCTTGGATCACCCCTCACCCTTCCCACCGCTGCACGGCGGGCCCCTTCCCTCTCCCGGGGCGGGAGAGGGAGTATCAGGCACCCCCTCACCGGCCCATGCTGTTGCGCGACGCCTGTTCGATGGTCTTGATGTGGGCGAGGCCAGGGAGGATTTCGGAGCGGATGAATTCCAGCCGCCGCACCGGGCCGCCGCCGCGGGAGAAGCGGTGCTTCCACAGATTCATCTTCACCGCCAGCCCGCACAGCACGCCGCCGATGGTCAGGTGATGGGTGACGATCAGGTCGCGGATGCTGCGGAAACTGTCCGGGTTGATGTCGCGCCAGAAATCGCGGGAGCGGTTGTCGAAGCTCTCGAACCGCCCGGTGATCGAGGTGGCGATGTCGGTCAGGTCGTGGCCGATCTCGTCCAGCATGCGGCGCTGGCGGGCGTCGCGCCGCACCTCGCTGACCTGGAACAGCTCCGCCATCCAGCCGAGGAAGCCCTGCACGTCAGGCACGATGTCGTCCAGGCAGCGCTTGAAATAGGCCAGCGACAGGAAGATGTCGGCATATTCCTCCAGGAAGGCCGGGATCTCCTGCAGCGGGATGTCGAGCCGGTCGGCGGTCATCTGCAGCCGGCGCCGCGCCTCCTCCACGTCGGGCTGGGCGAACAGGCGGACCAGCTCGTCCATGCTGGCGATGTCCGCCCCCTGCGCGCCATAGACATGCTCCACCAGCGGCCGGGTGAAGACGCGCATGTAGCTGGTCAGTTCCGCCCGCTTGGCGGCCGACAGGCGCAGCGCGCCCGCCTCCTCCACATCGATGTTCAGGCGGCGCAGCTCCAGCCGCAGGCTGTAGACGTCGAAGCTGGCGGCCTCGCCGATCCGGACGATCTTGCGCAGGTCGCGACGAAGCTCCGGACCGTCGATGCCGAAGCATTTCGATAATTGGTCGAGGCCGATCTGGCCGCTGCCGGTCTGGGCATCGTTGAACAGCTCCGCCACCGTCTCCAGCCGGACATTCTTGATCAGCCGTGCCCGGCGCAGCCCCGGCGTTTCCAGCGGCAGGATCGACAGGGGCAGGATGTGCAGGGCGTCACGCCCGTCATCCTCCTCCGCCGACAAGGCCCCGCGCAACTGCACGGCGGCAGCCCCGGTGGTGGCCGGCGGCCGGATGCGGTCGCGGGGCTTGCGGTCTTGTAAGTCGCCGGACCTGCGGTCCTGTGGAATGCGGTCCTGGGGGATGCCCGCTGGCGGCTGCACGGCTGGACTCCTCCCGCTTGGCCGAGCCCCGCGGCCTGTCAGAAGCGCGGGAACCTCATCAGCGTCATGGTGATGGACGGATCAATGGAGATGACCGAGGCCCGGCCATTGCGGGAGATCGGGCCGATCGACGGCATGGCGGCGGTCGCGGTGGCGCCGCCATTCTGCATGTCGTACATCGCGGCGAAGCGGTCGAGGAACTTGGCGACCTTCGCCGGGTTCTTCAGGTCGGCGATGTCCATGCGCTTTTCCAGCAGCGCCTTCTGCTTGTCGACGTCCAGCAGCGCCGTCTGGTCGGGCAGGCCCAGCGTGGTGTAAACCACCTTGCGCAGGGCGTTGTCGGCCATCACCTGATACCAGTTGGAGATGTTCGACGACCGCCGCTGGAAATAAAGGCCGAGGCGCACCGCCGGGTTCCTGTCCTCGGACTCCACCTCCAGCGTCACGTTGACGTAGCGGTCGATGATCGCCTGGACGACGGCCGGCTGTTTCAGGTTGTCGCCGCCGTTTTCGGCGAAGCCCAGCACGGTCGCCATCTCGCGGAACTTGGTGTCGCTCATCCGGTTGGCGGTGGAATACTGGTCGCTCACCCCCTCTTCCAGAACCTTGCGGATCAGGCCGCGCGACTTCGCCTGACTGCCGAGGTCGAAGGCTTCCAGGACGAAGCGATAGAGCTTGTCGTCCTTCATGAAGTCTTCGGTGCTGGTGATCTTGCCGATGTTGTCCTGGAAATAGGAGATGGCGCGCTGCACCGCCGGGCGGCTGCGCACCGCCTGTTCGTAGCGGTCGTGGTTCTTGGTGACGACACGAAGGTCGACGAGGGTGGTCATGCCTCCACCTCGCCGGACTTTTCACCGTTGCGCGGGATGGCGGGGTCTTCATCGGCGGCATCGGTTTCGGCGCCATAGCCGGCGGGGATGCGCATGATGACCTCCCCCGTCGCGGTGTCGAGCACCTCGGTGTAGAGCCGCCGGGTGTCGGGGTCGAGGTTGACGCGGTAGGGCCGGGTGGCGCGCTTCGCCTCCGCCTCGGTTGCATCGGTCTTTGCGGTGCGCTCCACCACCTCGGCCGGCTTGGTCGTCTCGGTCTGGGCGGCCCGCAGGCGGTCGGCCTGACGCTGGCGCGCCTCCGCGATGATGTCGGCGCTGGCGACGGAGCGTTCGCCGGACGGGCCGGTCACGCCGGTGACGGGGGTGGGCATGGCGTCATCCTCCGGCGTGGTGGCCCGCGTGATGGCCGGCATTATGATCGAGGCCATCCGCCGGGAAGGACGGAGCCGGCGCGGATGGAGCCGGCGACAGCAGCGTGCCCTCATACTCCATGACCGGACGCAGGGCGGACAGCGCCTTGTAATAGTCGCGCTCGCCGATATGGCCCATGGCGCGGGCGATGCGGTCCTGGATGTCGGGGCGGGTGAAGGTGGTGTAGAGCTGCGCCATCATCTCCGCCGCCGCGCCGCTGCCGCCGGCGGCGACGGTGGGGTCGAGCAGCATGCTCTGGATCAGGAAATAGGCGCGGCGCACCGGGGTCACCGCATCCTCTTCCTGCAGGATGTCGCTGCCGCGGATTATCTGGGCAAAGTTGGAGATGGTCAGGGTGTAGCGGCGGTTCTCGTTCTGCACGACACAGCCGTTGATGACCACCCGCTCGCACGGCTTCAGGCGGAGCTTAAGTGCCATAGGACAGATCCTCCGTCGCCAGTTCGCGTGCTCCCTGGGCCATTCCTTCGGCAGCCCCTTGCAGCCCCTGCATCACCGAGCGGTTGATGTGGAGCAGCAGGTCGATGCCGCCCTCGCCGCGCAGCACCCGCTGGGTGTTGCGGTTCACCGCGAAGGACAGCGAGACCAGACCGGCGCGCAGCGCCTCCGGCAGGGCGTTGCCGTCCTCCAGCAGGTCGGCGCGCAGCGCGTTCCACAGCTCCAGGTTCCGCCACAGCGCGTCCTTCAGCGCGGCGGAGCGCCAGTCGGCGTTGCGGTTGTTCTCCAGCGCCAGGGTGATCCGCAGGAACACCCGGTACTCGATCTTTCGCGGATCGTCGCACTCGGCGATGGTCTGGTGGTAGGCGGCGATGCTCATGGGCGCACCCCTGCGGTGGGGGTCCTTGGCGGCGGGAAGCCGGACCGGTTGCGGTGGTTTTTATGGGGACGGGCGAGTGGCCGGCCGTCGGCGATGCCCGCTCCGCTCCTGCTGCGGGCAGTGTGAACGGGCATGGCCGACGGGGCGGCGCCATCGTCCAGGGGATTGGACAATAGCGCCGCCCGTCTGGGACTTAGCGGAACAGCGACAGGATGTTCTGCGGACCCTGATTGGCGATCGACAGAGCCTGGATGGCGAGCTGCTGCTGAACCTGGAGGGCCTGCAGGCGGCTCGATTCCTCGTTCATGTCGGCATCGACCAGGGCGCCGATGCCCTTGTTCATCGAGTCCGTCAGCTTCGACACGAAGTCGTTCTGCACCGACACGCGGTTCTCGATGGAGCCGATGACCGACGCCTTGCCGATGGCGCTGTCGAGCAGCTTGTTGATGACCTCCAGCGACTTCTTCGAGTTGTTGACCACGTCGATCTGGGTCAGATCGGCGAGGCCACCGAAGGCGTCGCTCTCCTTCGAGCCGACCCACAGGCCGGACACCTGGGCGGTGAAGTTGCCGTCGGTGTTGTTGTCCTGGTCGGTGAAGGTCAGGGTGTCGCCGGTGAAGGCGACCTGGAAGTCACCGCCGGCGGCGGTCAGGGCGGTGTTCACCGCGGTGGCGATGTTGCCCTGGGTGGTCGCCAGATCGGTGTCGTAGGTCTGGGCCGACAGGTCGACCGACACGTCGGTCTTGCTGCCGTCCTCCTTGGTCACCGTCAGCGTCAGGCTGCCGAGACCCAGGTTCTGGCCGTCGATGAAGGTGTCGCCGGGGGCGCCGAACTTGATGTCGACCTTGGCCTTGGTGGCGTTGGTCGAGTCGACCTGCTGTTCGATGGTGGCCTTGCCGACGATCGATTCCACGCGCATGTCCTGGCGCTGGAATTCGATGTAGCTCGGATCGACGCTGCCGTCGCTGCGGCTGAGCGAGGCCAGGATGGCGACGTTCTTGTCCTTGGCCGTGCCGTCGTTGGAGTAGGTGACGCGCAGCAGGTTGTCGCCGTTGAAGGAGGCGTCGGCGGCGGCGCCCTTGATCAGCTTCACCAGCTGGTCGACGTCGTTCTGGATCAGCGACTTGTCGACGCCGTTGGTCTGGCCGGCGATGACGCGGGCCTTCAGCGTCTGCAGGTTCTCGACGATGTTCTTGGAGGCCACCGACGCGGTGTTGGTGGTGCCGGACCCCAGCTCCAGCGATTCCTTGACCGCCTTGAAGCCGGCGACGTCGGCCTTCATGGTGGTGGCGATCGACCAGTAGGCGGCGTTGTCCTTGGCGTTGTTGACCTTCAGGCCGGTCGAGATGCGGTCCTGCGTGGTCTCCAGATCCCCGGTCACGCGACGCAGGGTCTGCAGCGCGGTCATTGCGGAGGTGTTCGTCATAATCGAGGCCATGGGTATCTCCATTCGCGAGATGCATGGCGCCTTTCTGACGCCGGGGCCATTCGCGCCGGCCTTCCCGATCTGTTGTGCGGGGGCGCGAGCGGCAAATTCGAGGATGACCGAGCCGGTTTAAGCCGGAGTAAAAAATCGGAGGCGTTCGGGACGGGCGGGTTGCGGCAACGGAACTGCGGTCAACGACCGATGGCGCGGGCAGCGGCGGGCGGCACCACCGGCGGGATGAAGGGCACACGGGGGCCGGCCAGCCCGCCGGCGCTCGACCAGCGGTCCAGCATCAGCTGGGCGCGGTCGGGAGCGACATGATCGGGCGGCGCCTCGAACTTGTAGCCGCGGCCATAGACCGTCTCGATATAGCGGCCGCCACCGGTCGCCGTGTCGATCTTCTTGCGCAGCTTGCAGATATAGACGTCGATCACCTTGTCGAGCGGGTCGGAGCCGGACAGGCCGTAGACCTCCTCGTAGATGTGTTCCTTCGACACCACGCGGCGGTGGTTGAGGGCCAGCACCGACAGGATCGCGTGTTCCCGCTGGCTGAGGCGCAGGCGCTCGCCGTCCACCTCCGGGTCGCGGCCGTCGAGGAAGACGGTCAGGCGGCCGACCGTCACCGCATTGCTGGTCAGCCCGTAGGAGCGGCGGCGGATCGCCTCCAGCCGGGCGCGGATCTCGGTGCTGACCACCGGCTTCACCAGCACGTCGTCCGCACCGGACCGCAGGATGCCGGCGGTGGTGTTGGCGCAGCGGCGTTCGATCAGGCAGATGATCGCGGCGGTCACGTTGCGGGCGCGGAGCATGGCAACGCAGGCCTCGGTATCGCCGACGTCGCCGATGATGATCGCGTCATGGCCGATGTCGATGGAGCCATGCCCGCCCACCAGATCGCGCAGGCCATTCAGGTCCAGGCGGTCATGGTTAACCTTGCACAGGGCGAGTTGCTTGCCGATGGCGTCGGCGATCAGATCGGCTGGCTCAATCAGCAAAGCCTGCATTGGATTCTCCATTGTCGAGCAAGCGCAGATAAGCATTGATTTTTACGCAATTGCGTTGATGTCACATGCTTATCACAGCTTCAAAAGAACCCATCGAAAGGCGATGTGTCAACACTTTGGGGTAGCCGAGTTGATATAGGACATTCGAGCGTTTTACGCCGTTTTAATAGTTTCGTTTGGATAAACACTGGATAAATTTTTATGTAACAACGGTTTTACTTCGAAATTCGGCATGACTTTATAATGATCATCACAAGCAATCAGCAATCGACCCACCACGATTGGTTAACGACAGTAATCGGGTGGAAAACCAATCCTCACGAATATGAACGCTGGTTTAACCCTGACGTCCTAGCGTCGCCGGGCATCCGCGTTTGAGGAGGTTCCATGTCCGGATCGAAGGCACCCATCTTGCCGGCGGCCGCCGCCGCTGCTTGCCTGTTCGTCCTGGCGGGCTGTGCGCAATTGTCGCAGGCCCCCGACAGCGATTACCGCCAAGCCCTTGAAAAAGCGCTCACCGCCGGCCAGTGCGACGGCGATGCGGTGCGCGACATGTGGTCGGCTTATGGAAGGTGGTACGCGGTCGGGTCCTCCATCGCCGGCCATCCGAAGACCGACGAGGCCGTGGCCCTGCTGCGCCAGGGCGACCAGTTCCGGATCCTGAACTGCACGGAGGTGGCGCGCGCGTCCTACCGGACGCTGATCCACCGATTCCCGGAGGACGGCTATGCCGCGATGCGCGAGGCAGCCAGCGCTTCGTTGCGCACGCTGCCACCGCCGCTTCCCGCGCCGGGCGGGCCGACCCAGATCAGGCCGGTCGGGGAGATTTGAGGGGGATACCGGCTACAGCGCCAGATCCGACGACAGGGGCCGGTCCAGCCCCAGCCAGGCGTCGGCCAGCGGGCCGACAGTCAGCGCGCCGTCCAGCCGGCAGTCGGTCAGGGCGGCGCGGAAGGTCTCGTGAAGGTCGGCCAGGGCGGAGGACGGCAATCCCGTCGCCAGACGCAGGGTCACGTCCAGCCGGCGGCCGGCCAGTGTCGCCATCAGCTGCACCGGACCCAGCCGCTGCGGCCGCGCCTGAAGCACCAGGGTGATGCGGTCGGACAGGCCGTCTTCGATGCCGACGGCGCACAACAGGCTGTCGCCGCTGTCCAGAAGCGGCACGCGCGACAGCCGCCACAGCCGTCCGTCCACCGGCTGGAAGCGCGAGGCCAGCGCCCGGTCGCAGTCGTCGATCAGCAGCCCGCCGTCGAGATCCTCCAGCCGGGCCGCCGCCTCCGGTCCCAGCCAGCCGCGGCAGCCGTCCGCCGTCGTCGCCAGGAACAGGGCGAGCGCGGCGCCGAAGGTCGAATCGCAGCGTGGCAGGCATCCCCGCGCCAGCGCCGCATCGGCGGGCGACAGCGAATCGAGCAGGTCGAGCAGGCGGCGCACGAGCGGTCCGGCCTCGTCCCCGTCATCCGCGGCGCGCGGGGTGGGTGACGGCGTCGCGGCGAAATGCGCGGCCAGAAGCTCCGGCGGCGGCACATGCCGGGGGACGAGGTCGCGCGCCCCCATTCAGTTGGCTCCCATCGCTTGCCGCTCCGCTCAATAGACGACGGTGTCGGCGTCGTCGGATTGCGGGATGATGATGGTGCCGTCGTCGGCCATCGCCTTGGCGACGCGGACGATCTCCGCCTGGGCGTCGTTGACGTCGCGCATGCGCAAGGGGCCCATGTTCTCGATCTCGTCGAGCAGGATCAGGCGGGCGCGTTCCGACAGCACCGACAGGAAATGGTCGCGCTGGGGGGCCGGCGCCCCCTTCAGCGCGATGGCGAGCTGGCCCGTGTCGCAGCGGCGGATCACCGCCTGCAACGACACGCGGTCCAGCCGCATCAGATCCTCGAAGGTGAACATCAGCTGCTTGATGCGCTGGGTCGGCTCCGGCATCACGGTTTCCAGATCGTCGAAGATCTCGGTCAGCGTCTCGCGGTCGATGCGGTTGAAGATGTCGGCCATCCGCTCCAGCGAATCGTTGCCGTGGGTGCGGGCGTAGTTCGCCATGAACTCGTTGTGCAGGATCGATTCGATGTCGAGCAGCACCTCGCGCTGCACCGATTCGATCTGGATCATGCGCTCGATCACCTCGGTGCGGATGGTGGGGGGCAGCAGCACCAGCACCTTGGCGGCGTGGTCGGCCCGCATCTTGGACAGGATGACCGCCGCCGTCTGAGGATATTCGCCGGCCAGATAGCTGGCGAGCACCCCCTCGTTCACGTTGGACATCTTCTCCCACATGGTGCGGCCGGCGGGGCCACGGATCTCGCCCATGATCTCCGTCACGCGGTCGGCCGGCAGGAAGCGGTTCAGCATCCGCTCCGTGCTGTCGTAGGAGCCGATCACCGAGCCGGCATTGGCGAAACGCTCGGTGAAGATGCGCATCAGCGTCTCCACCAGATTGGAGGTGACGTTGCCCAGCGTCGCCATCGCCCGGCTGACGAGGCGGATCTCGTCCTCGTCCAGCCGCTCCATCAGCCGCGATCCGCGCTCCTCGCCCAGCGCCAGGAAGATGACCGCGCTTTTCTCGACGCCGGTCAGGCTCTTGTAGTTCTCACGGATCTTGATCGGCGATCCCATGGCGGCACCTCAGAAGGAATAATCGGCGGAGGGGGCGGAGAACGGGGCGGCGTCGAGGCCGGTATCGGTGGCGTCGGCCGACGGCAGGGCCAGCGCGCGGTCGTGACGGAAGGCAACCGCCATCACCGCGCCGGCCACCAGCAGCAGCGGATGCGGAATCAGCGGGTTGGGGTCGAGAGCGGACAGCAGCCCGACGACGGAGCCGTCCTCCGGCACCGCCACGCCGCGGCGGCGGGCCAGGGCGAGAAGGCTGTCGGCGAGACTGGCGGGGGGATCGGCGGGCGTGTCGTCCATCGGCTCACACCCCATAGGAGCGGATCAGGCTGCCGGCGATCAGGAACCAGCCGTCGGTCAGCACGAAGAAGATGATCTTGAAGGGCAGCGCGATCATCACCGGCGGCAGCATCATCATGCCCATCGCCATCAGGATCGCCGCCACCACCATGTCGATCACCAGGAAAGGCAGGAACAGCAGGAAGCCGATCTCGAAGGCGCGGCGCAGTTCCGACAGCAGGAAGGCCGGCATCAGCAAGCGCAGGTCGACGCTCTCCGCCGTCACCGGGCGCTCGTCCTTCTCCGGGGCGGCGGTTTCGCCGGCCGGTTTGGGCTTTGCCGTGAAGGCGGCGAATGCGGCGAGGTCGCGCTCGCGGACATGGGAGGCCATGAAGCCGCGGAACGGCTCGATCATGCGCTCCAGCCCCTGTTCCTGGGTGACCTGCTCGTTCAGCAGCGGGCGCAGGCCGTCCTGCCAGGCGCTGTCGATCACCGGACCCATGATGTGGAACGTCAGGAACATGGCGAGGCTGACCAGCACCATGTTCGGCGGCGACTGCTGCAGGCCGAGCGCGGAGCGCAGCAGCGACAGCACCACGATGATGCGGGTGAAGCAGGTGACCATGATCAGCAGGCCGGGCGCGACGCTGAGCACCGTCAGCAGCACGATGCCCTGGACGATCCGCCCCGACAGGCTGGCGCCATCCGCCAGCGATCCCAGCGCGCCGAGGTTGAGGTCGAGCGGCGCCGCCGCGGCCGGGCCGGCGGCGAGGAGGACGGCTGTGAGGATGGCAAGGGTGCGGAGGCGCATGCGGGGGCTTTCGGGGGAGTGGTTGCCGCGGCTGCCCCCTCCCCATCCCTCCCCCGCCCTCGGCGGTGGAGGGGGTTGGATGCTTGGCGGCGTTACGTGAATCGGGAAGCGGCGGCAGTCCCCTCTCCCGCGGAACGCGGGGGAGGGTTAGGGAGGGGGCATCGGTGCGACTACCTCCCCTCAGTCGATCTCCAGTTCCGTGCGCACGATCTCGGTCAGGGTGACGCCCAACCGCTGGTCCTCGACGATCACCACCTCGCCTCTCGCGACCAGACGGTGGTTGACCAGGACCTCGACCGGTTCGTCCACCTTGCGCTCCAGCTCCAGCACGGCGCCGCGGCCGAGCTTCAGCAGTTGCGCCACCAGCATGCTGGTGCGGCCAAGGACGACCTGCACGTCCACCGGCACGTTGTAGATGGCGTTCATCGGGCCGTCGTAAGGCTTGTCGCCATTCCTCTCGACGGCCTTCTCAGCCTGCTTGGGATCGTCGTCGAGCATGTCGAGGTTCAAGGGAGGCATGAGGGTTCTCGCTTCGGATCGTTAAAGGTCGGACGACAGAGCCGGCTGCAAGGCGGCGACGGCGCGGTCGGTGAGGTCGGCGATGGCAGCCTCGACAGCAGCGGGATCGCGACGGACGGAGCCGGCGCCCCAGCTGGCCTCCAGCGCGCCGACGGCCAGCGCCGGGTCGCCCTGGATGTCGAGGCGGCCCTGGAAGACGGCCTGCCCGGCCAGCCGCTCTTCCAGCGGGCGGCAGAGCGAGGGGTGCAGGCGCAGGGTCAGCACGGGGGCCTGTCCGGCGGCGCGGAGCGCGTCGGCGGCAAGACGCTCGACCTCGGCACGGGCGACATGATCGAGCAGGCGCGGCGCCATGCGGCGGACCAGCGCCAGCAGAACGAAGGCGCCCTGGGCCTCCAGCCGCTCCATCAGGGCGGCATGGTCGGCGTCGAGCGCAGCCATGCGCTGCGCCAGCCGGTCGAGGGTGGCGGACAGCTCCGCCTCGATGCGGCGGGCGGCGGTGAGTTCGCCCTCGCGGCGGCCCTGGGCGAGGCCTTCGGCCAGCGCGGTCTCGCGGGCTTCGTCCAGCGCCGCTTGGTGCGCGCGTTCCGACAAAGTCGGCAGGTCGAGCGGGTCGACACTCTCCACCGCCTCCGGCTCCGTCACCGCGACGGGGGCGCCGAAGCTGTGGTCGAAGCGGTAGCGCGGGTAGGCGGCCATCACGCCACCTCCTCATAGAGCCAGGAGCGCAGGATATCGATGGCCTCGTCCGGATATTGGTCGACCAGCTCGCCCAGCCGGCGGATGGAGGAGGCACGGACACGGCCCTCGACGGTGCGCAGCTCGATCAGCTGGTCCATCGTCTCTTCGATGCCCAGCTGCGGCGCCATCGGGGCGGCGGCCAGGGCAGGGTCGGCTTCCTCGCCGTCGGCGGGCATCGCACCGGCGGCGGCGGTTGCCGCATTGGCCGGGCCGGTCAATTGCGGCATGGCGCCGCCGGCCGGGGCAGCCAGCGCCGGGGCTTCCGCCACCACCGGCTCCGGCGCCGGGAAGACGCGGCGGATCAGCGGACGCAGGCCGACCAGGATCACCAGGGCGGAGAGCACCAGCAGGATCACCCACTGGATCAGCGTCATGATGTTGCGGGTCAGCGTCTCGGCGATCTCGTCGCCCAGCGGACGGGGGGCGAGGTCGGGGGCCAGATCGACGAATTCCAGATTGTCCACCGTAACCCGGTCGCCGCGCGCCTCGCTGAAGCCCATGGCGGAGCGGACCAGCTCGCTTAGGCGCTGAAGCTCTTCCGCGCTACGCGGCTCGTACTGGCGGGTGCCGTCGGCGGCGGACTTCCAGGTGCCGTTGACCAGCACGGCGACGCTGAGGCGGCGGACGTCGCCCGGCTCGATCACCGTTTCGCGGCTGACATTGGAGATTTCGTAGTTGACCGTCTCCTCCTGCCGCTTGCTGTCGTTGGAGGATTGCGGCCCCTGCGACTGGGCGCGGACGTCGCGCTGCGGCAGGTTCTGTTCGGCGGTGACCGGCGGTTCGCCGTTGCTGTCCTGGCTGCGGTCCTGCTCCTGCACCGTCTGGGTGGAGCGGACGACCTGGCTGTTGGGGTCGAAGGTCTGGCTGCGCACCACCTCGCGCTTGGTCTCCACCTCGGCGGCGACCTGGACGCGGACGTTGCCGGCGCCGAGACGGGCGGTCAGCATCTGCTCCACCGCGCGGGCGACGCGGGTTTCCGCCGCGACGCGCAGGCCGTCGGTGCGGGCCGAGGCCAATCCTGGGCCGTCATCCTCGGTCAGGAGAAGCTCGCCGGAGGCATCCATCACCGTCACGGCGCTGGGCTTCAGGTTGGGCACGGCGGCGGAAACGAGATGGCGGATCGACAGGGCCTGCTTGCGGTCCATCGATCCCCGGCCACGCATGCGCACCACCACCGACGCGGTCGGCTTCGGCGCGCTGCGCGAGAACTCCTCGCGCTCCGGCAGGACGATGTGGACGCGCGCCGCCTCGACGCCGGACAGCGTCTCGATGGTGCGGCCGAGTTCGCCCTCCATGGCGCGCAGGCGGTTGATGCGCTGCATGAAGCTGGTGATGCCGAGCGGCTTGTCGGTGTCGAACAGCTCGTAGCCGACGCCGCCGTGCGAGGGCAGGCCCTTTTCCGCCAGCGCCATGCGGACGCGGGAGACGTCGGCCTGCGGCACGCTGATCGTCGTGCCGTCGAAGCCGGCATTCACCGGCACGCCCATCTCCTGCACCGCCTTGGCGATGCGGCCGGCCTCCGCCGGTTCCAGGCCGCTGTAGAGCGCGGTCATGTGCGGCTGCGACAGCAGCAGCGCCATGCCGGCGACGGCCAGGACGATGCCGAGCCCGGTGCCCGCCAGGACGAGCAGCCGACCACGCCCCAACGACCGCAACGTGTCGATCAGACTGTCCACGGTTCCCCGCACCTTTAAAGTTTCTGAAAATCGGCGGGCCTAGTCTTCGCCCTGCACACCCCGTCACGCTAACGGCGCGACTTTTAAGCGGAGTAAAAAACGGGAGCGGTGCCAAAAGCAAAACTTCTAAAACTTTACCCGTTTCTCGATTGACTAAAATTTTCGGCAATGTCCGGCGGGATGGAGCGATGATTACACGACTTGGCATCGCAGGAACGGCGGCGGCACGGGACGAAGTCCTGAACAGGCTGCGCGGGTCCGGGCAGATCCTGGTGATCGCCCTGCCGGTCGCCCGGCTGCTGGCGGGTATGGTGGCGCTGGGCGCGGTGGCGGCGGCCGGGATCGGCGGCTATTGGCTGGCGGCGGGCTCGCAGGCGGTGGAGCGGCTGTGGGTTCCCTCGGTGGAGACCGCGCCGGCCGACGCCGTGGTCGACATGCCGGAACTGGTCGTCAACCTGCGCCGCGACACGCCGTCCCGCTTCCTGAAGATCGGCCTGTCGCTGACCGTCGCTCCCCGCGACCGCCAGACGCTGGAACGGGCGATGCCGCAGCTGACCGACAGTTTGCAGGAATTCCTGCGCAACTTGGACCAGGACGATCTTGAGGGATCGGCCGGGCTGCACCGCCTGCGCAGCGAAATCAGGCGCCGCTTCAACCTGATCCTGTCCGACCCCGCCGGCCGGCACGACGTCGTCACCGACGTTCTGCTGCGCAGCCTGCTCACGCAATAGCGACCTCCAGAGGCACCGGATGACCGACACTCCCGCCCCGCCCTCCACATCCATGCCCACATCCACACTCGTCGCCGACGAGGATGCGGACTGGTCCGACGCCGCGTGGGAACTGGCGGCGGCACAGCAGACCGCGCCGCCCGCTCCGCCCCCGGCCGCTGAAGCAGCGGCGATGGCCAAGGAGATGACCGAGGCGATGCAGCAGGCGCTGAGCGGCGAGACCAAGACGCTGAGCCAGGAGGAGATCGACCGGCTGCTGAATTTCGGCGCGCCGGAAGGCGGCGGGCCGGAGATGAGCGCCATCCAGCGGCTGGTCAGTTCGACCACGGTCAACAAGGACCGGCTGCCGATGCTGGACGTGGTGTTCGACCGCATGGTGCGGATGCTGAACACCTCGCTGCGCCAGTTCGCGTCCACCAACGTGGAGGCGTCGCTGTCGAAGATCGAATGGCTGCGCTACACCGACTTCCAGGACGCCATCGAGCTGCCGGCCCTGATCGGCGTCGCCCGCGCCGAGCCGTGGGACAACCAGATGCTGGTGACCATCGACAGCGCGCTGATCTATTGCATGATGGACGTGCTGCTGGGCGGGCGGCGGTCCAGGCCGGGACGGATCGACGGGCGCGCCTACACCTCCATCGAACGCAAGATGACCGAGCGGATGATGAAGGTGGTGCTGCAGGATCTGGGGCAGTCCTTCGATCCGCTGGCGCAGGTCGATTTCGTCTTCGACCGGCTGGAGGTGAACCCGCAGTTCGCCACCATCACGCGCGCCACCAACGCCATCATCCGCGTGCGCATCGCCGTGGAGGTGGAGCGCCGCACCGGCCACATCGACATCGTCATCCCCTATGCCACGCTGGAGCCGATCCGCGGCAAGCTGGTGCAGATGTTCATGGGCGAGAAGTTCGGCCATGACACCGTGTGGGAAAGCCACCTGAAGAACGAACTGATGCGGTCCAAGCTGGAGCTGGTCGCCGTGCTGGCGGAGACCAAGGTGCCGCTGGGCGAGGTGCTGGCCTGGCAGAAGGGCCAGTCGCTGAAGCTGCGCATCAACCCCGATTCCACCGTCCTGGTCTTCAGCAAGACCATCCCGCTGTTCGCCGGACACATGGGACAGCGCAACGACAACATCGCGGTGAAGATCGACACCGATCTCGACACCAAGCAGGAGCTGATCGATGGTCTCCTTTCTCATTGACGCGGCCCTGGCGGTGATGCTGGTCACGGCGACCGCCTATCTGGTCATCGTCAACAAGCGGCTGAAGCTGCTGCGCACCGGCCAGTCCGAGATCAACGCCCTGGTGTCGACCTTCTCCAGGTCGATCGACGACACCGACGCCTCGATGAAGCGCATGGTGGCATCGGCGACCGAGATCGCCGCGCGGCTGTCCGACGACCTCGACCGCGCCAAGGGCATGAAGGAGGACATGGCGCTGATCCTGGGCTCCTGCGAGCGCACCACCGCGCGCATGGAGGAGTCGGTCCAGCATGCCCGCGCCCTGCTGCGCCGCCTGGACGAGGGCGCCATGGGGAGCGTGACGCGCTCTACCCGCAGCCGGGCACGGCCAGAGGGGGCGGATGCCGTCGAAAGCGCGGTGAAGCCGGCCGAGGTGACGACAGAGGCCCCGGCAAGCTCCTCCCTGGTGTCCGCACTGAAAGCGGCCGAGGTGGATCATGGCGAATTCCGGGCGCTCGAAACCGCTCTGCGCGCCGTCGCCGGCCAGCCTGCCGAAGCCGCTGTTCCCGCCGCGCCCGCCGGCCCGGCGAAGGCGGCGGCCAGCGCCTTCTATGCGCGGCTGCGCACCGTCGGATCGGAGGCGTCGGCATGATTCCGCGCATCCTGCCCATCACTTTGGTCGCCGTGCTGATGGTGTTGCCGCTGAAGCTCGGCGCCCTGGTCGACGGCTTCCCGGTGATCGCCCAGCAGTTCGACCGCGAGTTCGGTGCCCATGAACGGCCCTGGGCCACTGATCTGAAAGCAACGGATCCGAAGGCGGTGGAAGCTGCTCCGGCGCCCGCTCCCCTGCCGGTTTCGACTCCGGTTGCCGAGGTGCCGCCGCCGGTGGCGCTGGCGCCGCCGAACTGCACCGATCCGCTGCTGCGTACAGCCATCGACGAGCAGAAGGCCGACAGCGCCGGCCGACAGAACCGCCTGCGCGAGGCCGAAGCGGTGCTCGCCGCGACGGAGGCGCGGGTCGGCACGCAGATCCAGCGGCTGAACGGCGTGAAACGCGAGGTCGAGGCGCTGATGACCCAGCGCTCCAACCTGCAGCAGGAGGATTTGAAGCGGATGGTGTCGATCTATGAGGCGATGAAGCCGCGCGACGCCGCCCGCATCCTGACGGACATGGAAACGGATATCGTGGTGGACGTGCTGGACCGCATCGCCGAACGGCGCGCCGCCCCGATCCTGGCCGAGTTGGCCGACGCCAAGGCGCGTGAGGTGACGCGGCTGATCCTGCAGCGCCGCGCCCTGCCCGGCGACCGCAAGGCCGCGCCCGCCGTCGTGGGGGCTTCGGTGCCGGTGACGGCCGTTCCGCGCCCCACCCTGACCAATTGAGCGCCATGACCAGCATGCCCGATGCCGTCTCGGCTCCGCCCCACCCGGCTCCGACTCAACGCGGCGGTTCGTCCGGCGACGATGCCCGCGACGAGGATTTCGCAAGTCTGGTGGACGAGGCCGCGGAGGAGGATCCCGACGACGCGGCCCGCCCCGACCGGCTGCGCAAGCGCAAGGAGCCGAGAGCGGACGACCCCGTCGCCGCGCAGGGCGCAATCACCCAGGCGGTGGTGCAGGCGAGCGGCGCC
Organism: uncultured Azospirillum sp.; assembly: GCF_946480385.1. The sequence goes on along the minus strand of NZ_CAMLJP010000069.1, from coordinate 1,136 downwards.
GACGCCCCGCTGATGCCCTGGATGATGGCCGCCGCTCCAACCGCACCGGCGACGGCTGTGCCGACGGCAACGGTCGGCAAGGCGACGACGCCGGGTGCCGCCGTTCCGCAGGGTGCAGGGCCGACCGGCGACGGCAAGCACGCTGCCGGGCAGACTGCCGCGAGCGCACCGGCAACGGCGCCGCAACCGGCGTCGGCCACCGCCGCACCCGATGCGCCGGCCGGACAGACCGAAACGTCAGCACCCGCAGGCACCGATGCCACGGCACAGGGCAGCGCCGACCGGGTTGCCGAGGTGCCGGCGCCCAGCCAGACCGTGCAGGCCGGTTTGCCGGCCATGGCCGCCGCCGCGCCGGGCGCAACCGCCGAAGCAGCCCCGTCTCCGGACGGGCGCGAGAGCCGGCGTGACGAAAGCAGCGATCCCCGCACCGCGGTTCGCGGTGCGCATGGCGCCGGCCGTCAGGGCAGCGCCGCCGGGAAGGCCGAACAGACCGCCAGCGCGCCTGCCGCCCTTCAATCCGCACAGCCTGGACAGCCGACTCCCGATGCCGCTCCCGCCCTCGCCGGCCGCGATCCCGCCCCACCCTTCTCCACTTCCCCCACTGCGGGCAGCGGCGATGCGGCGGCCACCGGGTTCGAGGCGGTGCCGACGCTGCCGGCCCAGGCGGCCACCCATTATGCCGCCGCCGCCGCGTCCGGCCGCGCCGCCACGGCGCACAGCCCGGCGATGGCGCAGCTTGCCGCCCCGCTGGTGCGGGTGGCGGCAAGCGGCGGCGGCGAGTTCCACATCGACCTCGCCCCGGCGGAGCTTGGCCGCATCCGCGTCGTCGCCGACGTCAGCGACGGCAAGGTCTCGCTGACCGTCCAGGCCGAACAGGCCGACACGCTGGCCCTGCTGCGGCGCGACCTGACGCAGCTGGAACGCGCGCTCGGCGATGCCGGGCTGTCGCTCGACAGTTCCAACCTGCAGTTCTCGCTTCAGGGCGACGGGCAGTCGCGCGGCTTCGCCGCTCCCGACCAGGGCGGACGCTCCGGCGGCTGGAGCGTGCAGGCCGAGACCGCTCCCGAGCCTGTTGCCGACCGGCCGCTGCGCCCGATCGACGGGCTGGTCGACGTCACCGTCTGAACAGGAAAGAC
>NZ_CAMLJP010000068.1 GCF_946480385.1 uncultured Azospirillum sp. | reverse complement strand
TTTTGCCGAGACGGAGCGACGCACCGGCAGCCAGTGCCGCTCCGCTGTCCGACGGGTTGGGCAGCAGGTGTACGACGCTGCCATCAATGGTGAAGTAATCGACCTGCAACTGCACCGGTCGGTCGGGCGCCCGGATCTCCAGAACCAGCGGGTCGCCGGCACTCAGAGCCGGCCCCTCCAGCACGCTCGCCGCCAACGGGTCCGCCAGCCCGCGATTGGCGTCCAGCGCCGTGGCGACGCTGCCCAGGGGCGCGCAGAACTGCGCATCCGCATTGGCGAGGTCGAAGCCATGGTCCCAGCCTGCGGCGAGCGCCTCGACCGCTTCGCGCACCTCCGTCTCCGCCTGCTCTCCCGCCACCGTACCGGAAACCAGCAGCCGGCCGCCGGTCCTCTCCACCGTGACCAGTGCGCAGGGGACGGCGCGCAGCGCCTGTGCGATCTCGGCGACTGGCGGCTGCTTGTTGGCCACCGGAGGTGAGGGCGGCGCAGAGGGAGTGACAGCGGGGGCGGGCATGGGTGTGGCAACCATCGCCGATTCTGCGGCCGTGCTCGCATCCACGGTGCGGGGAGGCGATGGCCAATTCAGGATCGTCACGGCAGCCACGACGCCACCCGCCAGAACCACTCCGCCGGCCCACAGCGGCCAGCGGCTGGAGCGTTCAGGCGCGGTGACCCGAGGGTTTGAGGGTCCGGTCAGGCCGCTCACCGCAAGATGCAGGGAAGCAACGTCCGGAAAGGCGCCGCCGTCCCGCAGGTCCGCCAGCAGGGCAGCGACCGCCGGCCGGTTCTCGTGCCCCGCCAGGACCCGTTCCGTCAGTCGGACGGCGGCCTCCAGATCGTCCTTGCGGTCCGCGTCGACCGCGGTCAGCGCCGCCCGGCCGAAGCCGCCGATCACAGCCGCCGATCCGCTGTGACGGATGACGCCAGCGGTCAGCGCCCCATGCAACACCCCGGTCCGGTGAGCGGCGCTCAGCCCATCCAGCACGCGGTCGAGCGTCGCGACAGCGTCGTCCCACGGCAATGGACCGCCGTCCAGCCGAGCGGCGAGCGTCGGGCCTTCCGCCGGGGTGGTGGCGACGAAGGCGGTACCGGCATGTTCGCCCGATGCTAGGATGGCGGGGATCGCGGGGTGGGACAGCCGGGCGGCGGCGGTCGCCATCTGCCGGAACCGCTCCAGCCCGGCGGCATCGGCACACAGGCGGGCCAGTGGCGCCGTCCACAGCTCCACCGCCTGTCCATTGGCGTCCAGCGCGCGGTGCAGCCGGGCGTCGCCGTCCCGCCCGATCAGATCGAGCAGCCGGTAACGGCCAAGCCGCCGCTCCTTCTCCGTCGTCGATTCGGTCGCCGTCCCGCTGCGTCGCATCCCCGCTCCTCGAACTGAGCCGCTGGTATAGCCGCAGCGCAGCGTGGCGGCCAAGCCCTGGGACACCTCTCCGCAAGTTTCTGTCCCGATGGCCGACCTCTACGAAAGGCAGGGTCTTGTGACCACGAACGGCCGGTAACCTTTCGTTAGCCACGACAGGCGACTCTGGCGTCGTGAACCGCTTATGCGATCTCCGGCGCGGAGCCCTCTGCCTTGCCCCACACCTCTTCCCAGTCCCAACCGTCGGCCCCCAATGCGTCCTGGCTGAACGGGGCGGCGCTCTACCAGATCTATCCGCTGAGCTTCCGCGACCGCGGCGGCGACGGCTGGGGCGACCTCGACGGCGTGATCGAGGGGCTGGACCATGTCGCCTCGCTGGGCGTCGATGGGGTGTGGATCAGCCCCTTCTACCCGTCGCCGCGCACCGACTTCGGCTATGACGTCGCCGACCACCGGGCGGTGGACCCGCGCATGGGCAATCTCGCCGTCTTCGACCGGCTGATAGAGCGTGCCCATGGGCTGGGGCTGAAGGTGCTGGTCGATCTGGTCTGCGGCCACACCTCCAACGCCCATCCCTGGTTCGTCGACAGCCGGCGGTCGCGGGACGGCGACAAGTCTGACTGGTATGTCTGGGCCGATGCCAAGCCCGACGGCACCGCGCCCAACAACTGGCTGTCGGTGTTCGGCGGCGCCGCCTGGACCTGGGAGCCGCGGCGACGCCAATATTACCTGCACCATTTCCTGTCCAGCCAACCGGCGCTGAACCTGCACCACCCGGCGGTGATGGACGCGCTGTGCGAGACGGCGGAATTCTGGATGGAGCGCGGGGTCGACGGCTTCCGCATCGACGCCGTCGATTTCTTCGCCCATGACCCGCAGCTGCGCTCCAACCCCGCCGCCGTCTGGCGCGAGGCCGAGCCGCCGCTGAAGCCCTTCGCCCTGCAACAGCATGTCTACGACATGATGCACCATGCCATCGGCGGCATCCTGTCCCGCCTGCGCGAGACGGTGGAACGCTATCCCGGCCGCGTCCTGCTGGGCGAGCTGTCGAGCCAGCCCGGCGCCGGCCAGCGCATCGCCGCCTACTGCACACCGCAGGGTCTGCACGCCGCCTACACCCTGTCTCTGGCGAAGCAGCCCTTCAGCGCCAAGGGCTTCGCCCAGGCATTGAGCGCCGCGGGGCGGCCGGAGTCGATCTGCTGGAGCCTGTCCAACCACGATGTCGAGCGCGCCGCCAGCCGCTGGCTGCCCGCCGGTGCCGATCCGCAGTCCTTCAACGCCCTGCTGGCGGTGCTGGCGGCGGTGCTGCCCGGCACCGTCTGCCTCTATCAGGGGGAGGAACTGGCGCTGCCCAACGCGGTGCTGGAACAGCACCAGCTGCGCGACCCCTTCGGCATCACCTACTGGCCCGACTTCCAGGGCCGCGACGGCAGCCGCACCCCCATGCCCTGGCGCGCCGCCGAGCCCCATGCCGGCTTCACCAATGCCGAGCCCTGGCTGCCGGTGCCCGACGCCCATCTCGACCTCGCGGTCGACCGGCAGGAGCGGACCGCCGGCAGCCCGCTGGCGGTGTGGCGCGCCGCCCTCGCCCTGCGTCGCGACCTGGAGGCGTTGCGCGCCGGCTCCGTCACCGCCGTGGAGGAGCATGGCGACCTGCTGTCCTTCGAACGGACATCTGGGGAGGACCGCCTGCTGGCCGTCTTCAACATGGCCGACCGGCCGGCGGAGTTCGCCCTGCGCGGCCGCGGCGATCTGGAGGATCTGCCTGTCCCGCGCGCTCCGGGCGCCCTGCCGCCGGAACTGACCGCCGATGGCCGGACGCTGGTGATGCCGCCGCTGTCGGTCTTCCTGGGACGGCTGCGCACCGCCTCCTGACATCCCCTCGAAAGGCAGGCATGCACATTTATGCGATGCGGGGCTCGGCATCGGATGCTTTGTTACACTCTCGCCTAAGCCACTGTAATTCCCTGATTCATCGCGGGTCACGGAAACCGTCAGTGGCAGCAATAATCTTGCGGAGTAGCGGGAGTGGAAAGAAGAGCGTTTCTCACCAAGGCCGGCGTCGGTGCCGTTTCGACCGTTGCCGCCTCGACCCTCGCGGCCCCGGCCATCGCCCAGACCCAGCCGACCATCCAGTGGCGTCTGGCGTCGAGCTTCCCGAAGAGCACCGACATCCTCGTCGGCACGTCCGAGATGATCGCCAAGCGCGTGTCCGAGGCGACCGACGGCAAGTTCCAGATCCGCGTCCATGCCGCCGGTGAGATCGTGCCCGGCCTGCAGGTGCTGGACGCCGTCCAGAACGGCACCGTCCAGTGCGGCCACACCTGCGGCTACTACTATGTCGGCAAGGACCCGACCTTCGCCTTCGACACCGCCATTCCCTTCGGGCCCAACGCCCGCCAGCAGAACGCCTGGTTCCAGTATGGCGGCGGCCAGGAGGTGATGCGCGCCTTCTTCGCCAAGCACGGCATCGTCCAGTTCCCAGCCGGCAACACCGGCGCCCAGATGGGCGGCTGGTACCGCAAGGAGATCAAGTCGCTGGCCGACTTCAACGGCCTGAAGATTCGCATCGCCGGCATCACCGGCCAGATCATGGCCAAACTGGGCGCCGCCCCGACCCAGATCGCCGGCAGCGACATCTATCCGGCGTTGGAAAAGGGCACCATCGACGCCGTCGAGTTCGTCGGACCCTATGACGACGAGAAGCTGGGCTTCGTCCAGGTCGCCAAATACTACTACTATCCGGGCTGGTGGGAAGGCGGGCCGCAGGTCTCGCTCTACATCAACCAGAAGGAATGGGACGCGCTGCCCAAATCCTATCAGGCGATCCTGACGGCGGCCTGCGCCGAGGCCAACAGCGCGATGACCGCCCGCTACGACGCGGAGAACGCCAAGGCGCTGAAGCGTCTGGTCGCCAAGGGCGCCCTGCTGCGCCCCTATCCGCGCGACCTGATGGAGGCCGCCCACAAGATCGCCTACGAGCTGTACGACGACATCGCGAAGACCAATCCGGACTTCAAGGCCGTCTACGAAAGCTGGAAGCCCTTCCTGGACGAGGTGCAGCTGTGGTTCCGCGTCGCGGAGCTGCCCTACGACAACTTCATGCAGACGGCCGGCCGCGGCAAGTAACGTCGTCGGTGTCCTGATGGAAAGCGGGGGTGGCCGTCCGGCCACCTCCTGCACGATGCCGTTGTGCATTTCGGAACCACCTCCGTCCGGCGCCCTGCGCCCCGGAGATGGTCGGCAAGCGCCTGAATATTAGAAGACCGCACGGGAACAAGAACGACGAGGGCCTTGTTGCCTTTCATTGGGTGGATTTGAGTCAGGGGAAGCCACAATGTCACACGAACGGGACCATCACGGGAACATGATGAAGATGGGCTGGGGTCGGTTCGTGGCAATGATCGCAACCTCTACGTTCCTCATGTTCTTTTTGATGTACCAGCTCGTTTATTCGCTCGACCACGCCCTGTTCAGCGTAAACCGGATGGTCTCCTCGCTTGTTATGGCGTGTGTCATGACCATCGTGATGCTTGGCTTCATGTGGTCGATGTACAAGGGGATGGCCACCAAGATCGCCGTATTGGTCGGAGCCGTTCTGATCGGAGTTGCACTCCTCTACGTGAACCGCAGTCAAGGTCTGATCGACGATCTCAACTTCATGAAGTCGATGATCCCGCACCATTCGATCGCTATCAACAACGCAAGCAACGCGAGCATCAGCGACCACCGCGTGCGCAGGCTCGCGGATAAAATCATCGAATCACAGGTCCGTGAGATCGCCGAGATGAAGCTGCTCATAGACGAAATCGGGAACAATGGGAAGCGCGGGAGCCAGCCCCTGCCTGCCCGACCGGCTCAGGTCACCCCCGATATGGAGCGGCAGATACAAGAGGCGGTTCAATAGCGCCGTCGACCCAGTCAGACCGTATCGGCGTTCGATGGAGAAAGCCGCCCTGACTTGGATTTCAGACGCAAGCTACGGCGTACGAAGCAGTGTCGCACGCCATGCGGCCTGCGACACTGCTTCGTACGGGGCCTGCGCAGGTGCGGCCGCCCCATTTTTCCCGTCAGGCCAGATAGTTCAGCAGCGACAGCTTCTGCGTCTGGCCGGCGACGGTGTAGGTCGCCTGCTGGACGTTCATCGCGCTGCTCAGCCGGGCCGCGACCTCGGTCTGGTCGATGCCCTCGATCTTGGCGATGCGGTCGGTCAGGGTGGCGATCGAGTCCGTGTGGGCGTTCTTGGTGGTTTCCAGCGTGGCGGCGTCGGACGCGACCTTGGCGTGGATCGACCGGATCTGGTCGGTCGCCTGGGTCAGCATCTCGCGCGCCTGGGTGCTGTACTCCGTCCATTTGCCGGGATTGGCCGCCGCCGTCCGCACCAGCTGCATCGCCTTGACCAGGGTCTGGAACGCCTTGTCGTCGGCGCTGACCCCATAGGTCAGGTTCAGGTTGTCGTCGATGGTCACCTGCGACTTGCGGTACGCCTCGGCGTTCTTGCCCTTGGTCAGATATTCGGAATCGTAGAAGGGCAGGTCGGGCGGATCGGCATAGGGGACGTCGATCAGGCTGTCCTGCTCCGGTGGCAGGGTGCCGACCGAGATGGTGTTCTCCAGCGACCCGTTCGTCACCTTGGCGCTGGTCGAGAACAGCGAGCTGCGGTTGGGATGATTGGGGTCGGCGTTGGCCGTGCTGGTCAGCGCGATGCCGGGACCGTTGCCGACCGCGTCGATGGTGACCGGCGGGGCCGGGTTCAGGTTGGCGAAGTTCTGGCGCAGCTTGTCGGCCACCTGGCTGACGTCGGTGACGCCGGCGGCATAGTCGGTGTCGCTGACCGTGTAGCGCACCGTGTAGGTCTGGTAGGGCGGCAGGTCGCGCGGTTCGTTGGGGTATTTCGTGTAGTAGTTCTGGTTGTACGGATCGTCGGGATCGCCGACCGCGACGGTGAATTCGAAGGTGTCGCCGATGTCCACCGCGGCGCCGTTCAGGGTGAAGCTGTCGATCTGCTGCTGCCCGGTCGTCGGCACCTGAGTGGTGGTCGGCGCGGTGACGGTGTTCTCCACCGTGGCGGAGTTGATGACGCGCGCCGACAGGTCGAACGTCTGCCCCGGATCCTGGCCGACCAGCGTGATGATGCCGTTGGAGGTCGACACCGTCATCGGCAGCGGCGGGCTAGCGGCGTTGATCTGGGTGGTCAGCGTCTGGGCGACGAAGGTCAGCGTCTTCGGATCGGTTGCCTGGATCTGATAGCCGAAGGTCTTACCGGAGACCGTCACTTCGAAATAATCGTCGGCGTTCACCACGGCGCCGTTCAGCGTGATCTTGCTGGTCTGCTTCGTCGCCATCAGGTCGGTGACCGGCTCCGTCCCGAACCGCGAGCCGGAGAACAGGTAGCGGTCGCCGAAGCGCTGGTTCATCAGCGCCTGGATGTCGCGCATGGCGCCCTCGGCGCGGTCCTTCACCTGATCGGCCTGCGGGAAGGTGACGGAGAAGCTGCTGCTCGACGACGCCTTCAGCGTGTCGAAGCTGAGGTTCAGGATCGCGCCCTCGCCGGGGCCGCCGGAGATGTTGAAATTGTATCCCTTGCCGTCGTTGGGCGGGGTGGTGCCCAGATTGATGGCGCGGGTGGTCTTGCCGCCCAGCCCGTCGGTCACGGTCACGTCGAAGGTGCCGTTCGGGCCCTGCTGCGACGGAACCGCGGTGACGGTGTATTTGGCGCCGACCGTCAGCTTCGACTTGGTGGCGTCGACCGACATCTTCATCCCGTCGGGATTGGTGTTGATCGGCGTGGCCACGCTGGCCGGACCCGGCTCGAACGGCATCGTGGTGCTGGAGGTCCAGCTCGACACGATCGATTCCAGCGAGGTCAGCACCTTGTCCGTCGCCTGCACGCGCGGCGCCGCCATGTTGATGTTCTGGACGTAGTTGTCCTTCTTCGCCATCTCCGACCGCAGGTCCAGAAGCTTCTGAACCTCCGGCCCGTAGGCGTTGAGATCGACCGACTTCTTGCCCGTGGTCAGCTGTTCGGACAGCTGGTTGATGTCGTTCTGGCCCCCGGACAGGTTCCGGACAAGGCTCAGATATTTCGAGTAGCTGCTGACTCCCGTTATCGAGCTCATCGGACCACCGCCTCCAGCGCGTCAAACATTGCATTGGCCACTTGCATGACCCGTGCCGACGCCTGGTAGGAGGTCTGGAGCTGTTGCAGCTGGGCGATTTCCTCGTCGATGTTCACGCCCGTCTGCGACTGGTACCGCTCGCTGAGGAGCTGCATGGAGGCCTTGTTGGAATCGGCGGCGGTGTTGGCCGTCTTGGCCGCGGACATCCAGGTTCCGGTGATGGCGCTGCCCATGGCGCTGTAGGTGGTGTCCTTCATCTGCAGCCCGTCGGCGCTGAAGCTGCGGCCGGCGGCATTGACCGACTGGACCATGCCGTCGATGGCGGACTGCTTGATTTTGCTGGTGTTGTCCAAAAGCTTGGGGTTGATCGCGATGGTGAAGCGGTCGCTGCCGGTGAAGAACTGGTTGGTCTGTTCGCCGTCGGCGGCCGGGCTGGCATCGTTGTAGGCGTCGGCGAAGCTGGTCGGCTCGCCCGGCTTGGTCGGGCCGGTGAAGGCCTTGGCGAACTCGTCCAGCTGCGAGCGCAGCTTGCGGATGACCTCGGTCGTCGGGTCGCCGCTGGCCGGCGTCGGCGGCTCGGTCGTCGAGCCGTCCTTGCGCATCTGGATCAGCGAGCCCAGCTTGCCGGTGGTCAGGTGGCTGTTGATCGAGGTGATCTGATTGCCGACCTGTAGGTTGATGTTGCCGCCGTCATAGGAAAGATTTGCCGGCTGGGCATCGACCAGCGCCAGGCCAGACGGGGTGAAGATCGCCAGCCGTCCGTCCGGCCGCTCCACGGTGCGGATGCCCATATAGGTGCTCAGTTCGCGCACCAGCCCATCGCGCTTGTCGGCGACGGCGTTGGCGGCGGACCCCTGGCCCTGCAGCGACACCATGTCGTTGTTGATCGAGTTGATCTGCTTCAGCAGGTCGTTGACCGTGTCGACCGACTTGGTGATGTCGGTCGACATGTCACGGTCGAGCTGCTCCACGCCCTCCGACACGCGGCGGATCTCGCGCGAAAAGCTTTCGGCCGCCTGGACCAGCTGGTACTGCGCCGTCTCGTCCTCCGGCGAGGTGGACAGCGTCTTGATCGCCGCCTGGAACTTGTCGGCGTAGTCGTTCAGCAGCGGCGTCCCGTTGGTGGTCCGCATCAGGTCGCCCAGCTGCTGCATGTAGGTCGAGGTCACCTGCGATCCGCCGTCGCGCGAGGTCAGATCCATCACCTGGGCCATCAGCGCCTTGTCGACTTCCCGGCGATAGGTCGTGCTGATGACCTGACCGCTGGCGTCCACCGACTGTTGGGCGGTGTGGCGCGTGCGGGTCGGATCGTTGGCCTGCGCGATGTTGTCCGAAACCAGCTTGACGTTGGTCTGGACCGTGCGCAGCCCGGCCGTGGCACTGTTCAAGGCTGCGAAGAGGGACATGGCAGGAGACCTTTCACGGATCGGGATGGTCGGGGCGGTGCCGGGATGGCCGCCGCCCCCCCATTCAGACGATCAGGGAACTGGCGATCGGTAGTCGGGCGATCGGTAAAGAGGCGATCAGGTAATCAGAAGGTCAGGGCCGCGCTTAGCGCTTCAGCCCCAGCACTTCCTGAAGCATTTCGTCGGAGGTGGTGACGATCTTCGCGTTGGCGGAATAGCTCCGCTGGGTGACGATCATCTTGGTGAATTCGTCGGCGATGTCGACGTTGGAGCTTTCCACGCTGTTTGCCACCACCGCACCGGCGCCGTTCGTCTCCGGATCGTTGAAGTTCGGCTTGCCGGCCTCTTCGCTCTCGACGAAGACGCCGCCGGACTCGCGCTGGAGGGCGTTCGGGTTGTTGAAGGTGATGATCGGCACCTTCGCGATCATCTTCGACCGTCCGTTGTCGTAGTTGACCAGGACGGTGCCGTTGTCGCCGAACACCACGTCCTTGAACTGTCCGCGTGGCGCGCCGTTCTGGACCAGCTGGGTAACGTTGATCTCCTCGCCGGCATACTGGGTCAGGCCGCCCGGCTTCTGGTACTTGCCGAGGTTCAGCGAGATCTGCTGGGGACCGAAGCCGTAATCGACGGTGAAGGTGACGGTGGCGTCGGAGCCGGCCGACTGGTTTGCGGCGCTGACCGCCGTGCCGGTGCCGACCAGGGCGGTGGAGATGTTGGTCAGCGTGCCGACCGTCTCCGGTGTCTTGCCGAAGGTCAGGCCGATATGGGCCGGCGTCTGGCCAGCGACCGCGCTCTGGTCCAGGGTGAACTGATAGGCAGTCGCGTCGTTCACGGTGCCGGTCGCCGTCGCATCGCTGGTCACGGCCAGCACGTTGCCGGTCACCGTCGCGGTGCCGCCGGCGGCGGTGATCTGAGTGGCGAAATAGTTCAGCACCGCGTTCGGCGTGCTGTAGGTGTTGATGTTGGCGTTGTCCAGGGTCAACGAATAGGTCGTGCCGCCGGCGGTCACGGTGTAGGTGTCGCCGACGTCCACCGTCGATCCGCCCAGCGTGATGGAGCCGGTGCCGGTCATCGTGTTGGCGTTGGCCGGCGTGGCCGCGGTCTTGGCAGTCACGGTGATGACGCCGCCCTGCGCGGTGGCGGTCACCGGCAGCGAGGTGTTGGAGTTGATCTTGTTCGCCAGCGCCGCGGTGATGTCCTCCATCGTCATCTCTTCGCCGGTGGTGCTGTAGGTCACCGCCGTGCCGTTGATGCTGAGGGTGTATTGCGTGCCGATGTCGCCCGGCGTGCCGGTCAGCGTCACCGTGCGGCTCTGGCGCACGCCGGCCACGCTGGCGACCGACGGCAGCGAGCTCATCGTGTTCACCGACGCGCTGGAGTTGGTCACGCTGGCGCTGGAGGTGACATTGGTGTTCACCGCATTGGCCTGGATCGACAGGATGTTGCCGGCCGACGAGGCGGTGACGGTGGAGCCCAGCGCCTGATTGATCTTGCCGGCCAGCTGGGACACGACGTCGCTCACCGTCGAATAGCTCTGATAGGTCGCGGCGGTCACCGTGTAGCTGATCGGCGTGCCGTTCACATTGATGGTGAAGGAGTCGCCGACTTCGACCTGCGTCTGCGGGAACTGGAACTTGTCGATTTCACCGGCGCTCGCCGTCGCCGCCGTCGAGGTCTGGGAAACGATGGTGTTGGTGGTGTTGGTGCCGGACACCACGTCGGTGTTCAGCTTGAACGGGGTGCCGGGATCGCGGGCGGTGACGCGGATCGTCTGGCCCGACGAGGTGGCGAGCACGGATGCCGCCGGCGAGGCGGAGTTGATCTGGTTGGCCAGCGCGCCGGCCAGACCGGAATATGTCCGGATCGACCCGATGTTGTCGGCCGTGATCTTCAGGCTGTAGTTGGTGCCGTTGACCTTGACCGAATAGGTGTCGCCGATGCGCAGGTTGTCCTGGCCGTTGGTGTTGTTGCCGGCCAGGGTGATGACGTTCACCTGGGCGACCGCGGTCTGGCCGGGAATGTTCTGGCCGAAGGTCACGGTGGCGGGATTGCCGGTGAAGGTGCCGTCGACCGGCTTGGTGTTGGAACCCGGCGCGTCCAGGACCATGCGCCAGCTGCTGTCCGCCTGCTGCCGCCACTTGAAGTTGACGGTGCGCGGGTTGCCCTGGCTGTCGAAGATCTGGATGCTGCTGTCGGGAATCTTCTCACCCGGCTTCGGCGTTGCCGGCAGGTTGGCGGACAGGTCGATGGTGTTGGTCGCCACCGGCTTGTCGATCAGCGAGTTCACCTGGATCGGCGCCACCTGGTCCTTGTGCAGGACGCCCGTCACCGGATCGACCAGCCAGCCGTTCAGGGCATAGCCGGAGCTGTTGACCAGATAGCGGCTCTTGTCCAGTTCGAAGTCGCCGGCGCGGGTGTAGAAGGCGGCCGAGGAGTTGACCGTGCCCGTCTGCGTCTGCACCAGCGTGCTCGACCCCTGGGTGGCGACCTTGGTGACGCTGAAGAAGCCCTGGCCCTGGATGGCGATGTTGGTCGGGCTCTGCACCTGGGTCAGGCTGCCCTGGATGTTGTTCATGAAGACCGGCTGCGCCGTGACCCCGCCCGGTTCGTGCAGACGCTGGCTGGACTGCAGGACCATCGTCTCGAAGGCCGAATCGACCCGCTTGTAGCCGATGGTCGAGCTGTTCGCGATGTTATCCGAGATATGTCCGAGCGCCTTCGACTGGGCATTCAGGCCGAGAACGGCGGTTGTCATCGAACCGAAGATGCTCATGGCCGGGGTCTCCGAAAGAAAGGGCAAAGGTCTTCTGCGCCCTATCAAGCAAGCGGAGTGCCAACCGCCACGCCAGCCATAACCCTATGAAATTGGCTGTTCTTTTGCGAAAGCGTCACGGCGGGGCCGGAATTTGCCGGCAGGTAGGAAAGTTTCGCCTAGTACCGCCGGGCCGGACGGGCAGAAAGCTCCCGCCGAAGTTGCCGCCCTTATCCCGTCCTTATCCCGTGACCATCCGGGCGGCGCGGGCGGCCTGCGCCTTCAGCACGGCGGCGGCGGTGCCCAGCGTGGTGGTCCAGTCACCGGGGCGCGGCTGGCGGAACAGCCGAAGCGACGGGTACCAGGGGCTGTCGGCGCGGTCGAGCATCCAGCGCCAGTCCGGCACATGGGGAAGCATCAGCCAGCACGGTACGCCCATCGCCCCGGCCAGATGGGCGATGGCGGTGTCGACCGTCACCAGCAGGTCGAGGTTGGCGAGGATGGCGGCGGTATCGGCGAAATCGCGCACCCGCTCCATCGCGTTCGGGATCGCCACGCCGGGCAGGCGGTCCAGGACGGCCGCCGCGTCGCCGGTCTGCAGGCTGACGAACCGCACCCCCGGCACCGACAGCAGCGGTGCCAGGGCCGCCACCGGGATCGAGCGGCTGCGGTCGTTGCGGTGCTGCGGGTTGCCGGCCCAGACCAGCCCGACCCGCAGGCCGGCCCCGTTTCCATCGCCATCTGCCTCGGCCAGCCGGTCGCGCCAGCGGTCGACGTCGCCGGGATCGGGGGCGAGATAAGGCACGCCGGCGGGAACGGTCCCCAGTTCGGTGCCGAAGGCCCGCGGCAGGCTCATCAGCGGACAATGGAGGTCGTGCGGCGGCGGATCCTCCCCACGCACCAACACCTGGATCGACGATCCCAGGCAGCGCCCCAGGCTGTGGTTGAACAGTCGGTAGAGCAGCAGGTGCGTTTCCAGCACCACCCGGCCGCCGCCCTGCGCCGCGATCTTTGCCACCAGCGGGGCATAGCGCACGAACTGGATGGCGTCACCGTATCCCTGGTCCATGTGCAGCAGGATGGTGGCGCCGCCCGGTGGTTGGCCGGCCCAGGGCGGGCTGGCGAAGCGGCGCCAGCGATGCTCGAATCCCTCCCAACCCGCGCGCAGATCGCCGCGGACCAGCCGCCCCACCGCGCGCGCCAAATGAGCGTCGCCATTGGCGGGATTGCGTGCCAGCACGGCGTCGAAGCAGGCCTCCGCCTCGTCGAAGCGGCGCTGGTCGCGCAGGACAGTGCCGAGATTCAGCAGGGTCGCCGCATGGCCGGGGCGCAGCCGGGCCGCACGGTCCAGCCAGCGTCGCGCCTCGGGGTAGCGGGCCAGCGCATGCAGCGAGGCGCCCAGCGCCTCCAGCGCGTCTCCGTCAGCCGGGTCGAGCGCCAGGGCGCGCCGCAGCACCGGTTCTGCCCGCTCCGGCATCTCCGCCGCCCGCAGGGCCGCCCCCAGATGGCCCCAAGGCGCCGGGGCGGTGGGGCGGACGCGCACCGCACGGCTGATCCACCGCACCGCTGCCGTCGCGTCGCCCGTCTGCGCCCGCAGCACGCCGGACAGGTGCAGCGTGTCGGGCTGTGCCGGCTCCGCCGCGAGGATCCGGCGATAGGCATCGGCCGCCGCATCGGCATGGCCGGCCATGTGGTGGTTGACGGCGGCGTTGAGAGCGTCCAGGAGTGTAGCCATACCCTCTTCTCTACACCGGCCGGCCGGGCAGGGCGAGAATCCAGAATCACCAAGAGCCGACGATCAGGAGCCTGTCACGGCAATGGACGACCGCCTTCCGACTCATCTCTGGGTTTCCGCCCATATCCGCGCCGCCGACGCCCAGGGCGTGGCGATGACCGTGGTCCGCAAGGGCGATCCCAGCCGCGGCACGGTGATCCTGAAGATCAACCGGCTCGACCGGACCTTCTCCGTGCTGGTCCAGACCCGCGAGGCAGATGGCGAGCGGCTGTTCTGGGCGCGCGGCACCGGCGCCGCCCCCGTGCCGGAGGCCGATGCCGACGCCTACATCGCCCGTCAGCTCCGCTACGACCCGGACGTCTGGGTGGTCGAAGTGGAGGACCGCCAGGGCCGCCACTGGTTCGATGGGCCGGTGCGCTGACAGGCGGTTACGGTGGTGATTTGGGCTGTGGAGTGGGCGGCGCACCGATGATGGACAGCCGAAGCTCCTTGACCTCATCCGCCGTCGGCGGACGGGACCGGCCGTCATGGGTGGTGATGCGCAGGCGGAGCGCAAGGCGCCCGTCCCGCAATGCCCCGGCCGGGACCGGAATGGTCACGGTCCCGGCACCCTGACCGCGCTGGGGGCCAAAGGGGGCCGCGGCGCCGATAGGCATGCCGTCCGCGGTGGCGACCTCCACCGTCTGTCCGCGAGTCAGCGGGCCGAGGGTAAGCGCAAGGATGGCGGCCTCACCCTGCTGCGGCGGATGCGGCGGGGCGAGCACCATGTCCCCATTGCCGTCCGGCGTCCCGGACGGGGTCGCCGGCCCCGCGCCCGCGGGCTGGCCCGTCAAAACCAGCAGCGCGAGCAGGGCGGCGGCCGGCAAGCCGTCTCGCCGGCCCTTACAGGGCTTGAAGCGAGACCGCCTTGACGGCGGCGTTGGTGGTGGAGCCATTGGTCGGGACAAGGCGGACCTCCAGCGTTGCGGATGCTGCCGGCGCCGCCGCGTTGGCTGTCGGGCTCTGCGCCAGCGCGGCGGTGTGTGCGGCCTGGGGCAGCGGCAGCGTGAAGGTGGCGTCGTCCGCCATGCCGTGCATGGCCGGTCCGAAGAAGCCGATGGTGCCGCCGTAATAGGGGCTGTCCGCCGCCACCTTCGTCACGCCGGCCGGCGCGTTGATCAGCAGGTCGAAGCTCCGCGGGGCGCCGGTGCCGGCAGGGCGGCTCACCTTGACCGCCATCACCACCGGGCTGGACGGCGCCGCCGACAACTGCACCGATCCCACGCCCTTCGCCACCGTGCCCCTGACCGGAGTCTTGACCTGAGCAGACGGATTGGCCGCCGCCACCTGCGCCGATTCCGTGTCGCCGAAGCCGTGCCGGTACTCGTACTGGAACCGTTCGGTGCTGAGATAGTCACCGGCGCGACCGTCGAGGACATAGGTGCCGTCGGCGCGGACGAAGAACAGGAAGGGTTCACGGGACAGCTGCGACAGCTCCTCCTTGTCGGTCGGCAGGATCGGCAGGCCGAGGCGCTGCTGCTTGCGCGTCCAGACGTCCCACAGCCGGTCCATATTCGAATGGTGCAGGAAGAAGACCGGGTCGACCGGCGACAGGAAGTTGGTCATGTTGCCGTAGGGACCCGGATCCCACGGGCCGACGCCGCCGATGTAGTTGTGGACGAGGTTGTGCGGTTGGCCCTCCAGAACGGAGAATTGGGTATCCCCGCCCGGCATGACGTTGTGCGACGCCGTCTTGGAGCTGGTGAAGCTGCGCGTCACGTCGGCGTTGTAGTAGTCCACCGGCAGCAGTCCGGTCAGCACCGTATGGGGCGAGCAGGCCTTGGCCGTCTTGTCGTCCAGCTTCGGATTCTCACGAGTCAGATAGCGCGCCCGGTCGGTCGCGGCGAAGGCCTGGTTGCCCGGATCGCACTTGCCGTGGCTGCAGCCGGTGACGTCGTCCCACAGCTTGTCGAAGCTGCTGTAGCCGCGGATGTCCAGCTGCTTGCGCTGCGCCGTATTCAGCGTGTCCCAATACTTCTTCATCGCCGGTTTGATGGTGACGGTGAAGGTCTTCAGGTCCTTGGTGTAGGGAAGGAAGGCTTCGCTGACCGGGGTCAGGGCGCCGTCGAACATCTCGTTCGGGATCTGCGGCAGAACCGTCCAGTCCCAATAGGGGAAGGCGAAATTCGGATTGTCGCTGTACCTGCGCACCGTCTCCTCGAAATAGCCGAGATAGCCGCGGTGCCAGACATAGAACCACCAATTGCCATGCGGGCAGTCCATGAAATGGACGAAGGCGTTGCGGAACCAGTTGTGCGGATGGTCGGGCGGCAGGCTCACCATACGCTGGACGGCGGTGGCGTAGCTGCGCAGCATCGCCTTGCCTTCGTCGCTGGTCGCGCTGTAGCGAATGTATTTCGCCGTGGCCGCCCGCGCCGGGGCGAAGGGCAGCATGGAGGCACCCGCCACAGCGGCGGCGGATGCCATAAAATCGCGCCGATTGAAATTCATTTCGGTCAAGCTCCCGCATAACGATAAAAACAGGAGAAGCTTGTATAGGAAACTGACTGTTTGCACGCGGAATCGACCACCGATGCCGCGCCGAAGGCAACGGACGAAAGCCAGCATATTAAGATATGTTCGGTCCATGCACAGGCTTGCCACCGGCCGGCAGATCGGGCGGGCGAAGGCGGCAGCGAACTATGCCACCGCCGTGACTCGGGGGAAACGCAGGGTGAAGCGGGTGCCCTCGCCGGGGCGGCTCTCCACCCCAATGGTGCCGTGCAGGCGACCGGTCACCAGATTATAGACGATGTGCAGCCCCAGCCCGCTGCCGCCCGACCCGCGCCGCGTGGTGAAGAAGGGATCGAAGACCTTGGGCAGGACTTCCGGCGCGATGCCGGCGCCGTCGTCGCCGATCGACAGCTCCACCATGTCACCCTCTGCCATGCGGGCGGCGATGGCGATGCGGCCGGGCTGCTCCGGATCCAGCGCATGGACCAGCGCGTTCATGATCAGGTTGGTCAGGATCTGCGACAGCGCCCCCGGATAGCCGTCCAGTTCCAGATCCACCGGGCAATCGATGTCGATGGTCAGCGCCGGCCGCGTTTTGTAGGTCGGATGCAGGCTGCGCAGCAACTCGTCGATGTAATCCCGCAGCAGGAAGGCGCGGCGCTCGTCGCTGGACTGGTCGACGGCGACCAGCTTGAAGCTCTGCACCAGATTGGCCGCACGGGTGCTGTTGGACAGGATCAGGCTGGCCATCTCCATCCCGTCGCTGAGGAAGCGCTGGAAGTCGGACTTCTTCAGCGCGTTCGCCGTGTGGCGGTCCGACAGCTCGCCGATCAGCGCCTGCAGCTGCGAGGCGCCGGTGATGGTGATGCCGATGGGCGTGTTCACCTCGTGCGCCACGCCGGCGACCAACTGGCCGAGCGAGGCCATTTTCTCCGCCTGGATCAGGCTCGCCTGCGTCGCCTTCAGTTCGCAGAGCGCCCGTTCGGCGGCGTCGCGCGACTGGCGCAGCGCATTCTCCGCCTCGACCTCGCGCGTCACGTCGACCACCACCGCCTGGACCGCCGGGCCGTCCATCCAGTCGACACGCCGGCCGGTCAGCTCCACCCACAGTTCGGCGCCGTCGGGGCGGCAGGCGCGGATCCGGCGGCGCGGGGTGGATTGTCCACCCTCCAGCAGATGGTCGTAATTGTCGATCATCGACTGCCGCGCCTCCACCGCCACGACGGACAGCAGCGACGGCAGGGCCATCACCTCCGCCACCGTCAGCCCAAGCATGGCGGCGAAGCTGTCGTTGGCGTAAAGGGCGTGGAAATCGCGATGGATGATGATGCCCTGGATTGAGCCCTCGACCAGATCGCGGAACCGCCGCTCGTTGTCGGCCAGTGCCTGCTGACGCCGGTCGATCTCGTCGATGAAGTAGCGGATCGAGGCGCCGATGTCGGTGATCTCGTCGTCGCCGTCCACAGGGACCGGAACCGTCCCGGCCGCTCCGCCGCCGACCTGCCGGTTTCCCGACAGCCGGGCCAGTACCGCCCGGTTCATCGCCACCAGCCGGGAGGACAGGAAGCGGCGGAAGATGAAATAGACGCCGACCGCCAGCAGGATCGACGCGCCGGCCAGCATCATGACCGTGCGGGTGCGTTCGGCGATCAGCTCTGCCAACGCATCGGTGCGCTCGGCCGACTGGTCGCGAATGGAGTCGTAGAGCGCGCCGGTGGACCGCTCGACCGTCTCCACCAGCACCTGGGCCTGCCCGGTCAATGCCTGGGCGCGGTTGCGTGCCTGCAGACGGTCGATGGCGCTTTCGAACATTCCGCCCTGTGCCACCAGAAGCGAAAACAGCTCCTCCTGCACGGTCGACATCATCTGGCCGGTGGTGTCCGGTGCGCCGGCCGACAGCCGGGACAAATCGGCCAGCGCGCGTTCCACCGATCTCGCCTCTCCCTTCAGACGGCTGAGATGGTCGAGCTGCATGGCTCCCGCCGCCCGCGCCATCAGCGCACCGATGCGCGCGGCCCACGCCCCGGTCTCGGGCATGCTTTCCATGGAGGCCGCCAGCCGGCCGAGCGCGCGGGCGGCCTCGGCCTGACGGTCGCCATAGTCGATCTGGCGGGTGACCTCTGCATTCAGGTCGGCGACGGTGGCGGCCAGGATCAGCAGGGTTGAGCGGGTCTGCTCCAGCAGGCGGACATTGCCGTCGCGCTCCTTCCCGTCCCCGACATCCTCCTTCATCAGGCCGCGCATGCGGGCGACCAGAAGCTGCATCGAATCCAGCTCCCTCACCAGCCCATCATAGATGGACCGGCGCTGCGGCGTCGAAGTCGCGGCGGCAAGCTGCGGCAGTTGCGCCACCAGCTTCTGCAGCGACCCGTGCAGTTCGGCGCTGGTGATGACCTCCGGCAGGGTGTTGGACGACAGGGCCGTCACCTCGGCGCGGAACAGGCGGAACGACGACATCGACACGCCGCCGATCAGCACCACCAGCAGCGCCATCACCGACAGCCCCAGCGTGATGCGCACCGCGATGCCGAAACGCCGCGTCCGGTTCGGCGGCGTCTGCGGCCCCGGCGTCACGCCCGTCGCCGGTGCGGGCAGCGTGGCGGCCCGCGCCGGGCTCTGCACGACAGTCGACGTGCTCCGCACGGTGTTGGAGGTACTCCGCACCGTGTTAGCCGTGCTCCGCACGGCGGACGGGGACAGGCTGGTGGAAAGTTGGCCGTCCATCACCGCCTCACCGTCATGCGGCCGTCCAGCCGGGGAACGAACTCGCCGCTGCGGGCGATCTGGTCGATCATCTGGGTGGAGATGAACTCGCTGTTGCGGTCTTCGACCAGCCTCGGCACGCCGGCCAGCACGCCGTACCCGTCGCCGCCCGCCGCCAGGAAGCTGCTGGTCGCGAGCCGGTAACGGGTCGACCGGCCGACCGGCTTGCCGCCGACCGACAGGCTGCGCAGCCGCTGGCCGGGCGGGCGGGTCAGATCGACCTCCGCACGGGCGTTGGACAGGTGGGGAAAGCGGCCCTGCAGCTGCTCGACCGTCGAAACACCGCTTTCCACCGCTTCCCAAAGCTGCTGTCCGGTGACATCCAGCACGACGCCGACATCGTGGAAGGGAAGCTCGCTGTAGATGTCGCGCCGGGTCAGCAGGGTGCCGGCCGGATATTGACGGTCGCCACGGATGCCGCCGCCGTTGATCAGCGCCACGTCGGCGTCGAGCGTTTCGCGCAGCGTGTCGACCACCGCATTGGCGAAGGCGTTCTCGCCCGTCCGCAGCGACTCCTTGCGGGTGTCCAGCGGAGCGGTGAGACGTCCCACCTCCATCCGCAGCATGGTGTCGAGCCGCGCCGCATAAGCCTTGGCCTGGATCAGCGTGGCGGGATCGGGCGGCACCGTCGCGCTGTCGATCAGGCGGGGCGCCGGGGTCCAGCTCACCTGCTGCTTGCCATCCGGCCCGGTCCTGCGTTCCACCGTCAGATCAAGCGCAAGCACCCAGGCCGCCTGCGGCCCAACGGTGGCGGATAGAAAACGCCCGTCGTAATCGACGGCGAAGGGGCGGTTGCGGTCCTGGTACAGCACGATGTCGGCGGGGCGGGCGTCCAGCACGCTACGGTGGGTGTCGCCGGCGTAACCAGTCATCGCCACCACCAGATCGGCGCCGTCGGCCCGCAACGCCGCGGCCTTGGCCGTCAGCGCCGGAACCGGATCGCGGAACTCCGTCCGCTGGGCGCGGGTGGTCTCCCGCGTCAGCACCGGCGTGGCCGCCATCACGCCGATGCGCAAGGGGCCGGCGTTCAGCACCACCGCGTCCTCCAGCCCGTCCGGTGTCCGGCCGGTGGCACGGTCCACCGTGTTGGTGGTGACGATGGGAAAGCCGGCCTCGAAGGCGCGGGCGCTCAGCCGGTCGTCGCCATGGTGGAACTCGCGGTTCAGTGCGGCCATCGCGTCGATGGTCATGCCGTTCAGCAGGTCGATGATGTGCGCGCCCTGGTCGTAGAAGGCGAGCACCGACGGCGCCAGCGTCTGGCCGCCATGCAGGACCAGCAGGTTGGGATGGGCGGCCCGTTCCTGGCGGATCGTCCCGGCCAACCGGGCCATGCCGCCGCGCCCGGCGGTCTCGTCCAGGTCGGTGGTGCCCTGGGTGTAGAGGATGGTCAGATGGACCGGCCCGGTATCCGCCGCGGCCTTCCCATCCCGAGCCACGGCCGAGGCATCAGGTTGCTGCGCCTGCGCCGGCAGAACCGCTGCAGACAGACCAAGGCCGAGGCCGAGCGCCAGCGATGCGGCGAGGGACGACAATGTCCTGCCGAACCGGATCCGCGTCCCGCCGGCAGCGCCGTTGAATATACCGATAGTGTCCATAGCCCGGCGTCACCTTTGCCCCCGCGCCGGATTATGCTCATTTCCACGTCACTGTTGAAGCAAAGCCGCGTTACGGGATTGTCATATTGAGGACACACGGCGTGGAAGAGCCCGTTTCATCCATTCGTAGACACCGAGAACTCGCAAAATTCCGATCAACTTCATCCTCAGCGGCGCCGGAACTGCGGCAAAACGTGGCGCCAGGCCGGCGCGCCGGGTTTTCGACAGTGTCGCCCGGCGGGCATAGGCGACGCGGTGAGGGGTGACGCGACGGCTGGCTGTATCGAAACAGGCGAAGCAGGCGCGGGCGTCGGAACCGCGCGGCTCCCCCACCGTGCCGGGGTTCAGCAGATACAGCCCGTCGGCCCGCAAATCCGCCCGGCCGTCGAGCGGCACCGCCTGCACCGCCCCGTCCCGCCATTCCCACAGCCCCGCCCGGTGGGTATGGCCGAAGACGCAGATCCGCGCGCCCGATGGATGTGCCGCGAGCGCCTGAAGGCTCAAGGCCCGCTTGCCGTCGTCGTCCAGCCGGACCAGTTCCTTTCCCACCTCCGGATGCAGGGCGCCATGGACGGCGACCAGCGTTCCTTCGATATCGGCGGTCAGCGGCAGGGCCGCCAGGAAGGCGCGGCTGTCCTCGTCGAGCCGCGCCCTGGTCCAGGCGACGGCACGCGCGGCCGGACCGCTGAACCCTTCGGTGCCGATGGCGCCGGTCACCGCCCGGTCATGGTTGCCGGCGATGCAGACGGCGCCGGCCTGCCGCAGCAGGGCGATGCAGGCGGCGGCGTCGGTGTTGTAGCCGACGATGTCACCCAGGCAGACGATACGCTCCGCCCCCTCCGCCCGGATGGCGTCGAGCGTTGCCTGCAACGCCTCGAGATTGGCGTGGATGTCGGAAATGAGCGCGATCTTCATGGTTTCTGCGCTCAGGGCTTGGCCAGCCGGGCGGGACCGGCGATGCTGGGAATGCGCGCCAGCAGTCGATCCAGCTTCGGCCGCAGGAAGGGCATCGGGTCGTCCGGCGTGATCGCCTTCGCCTCGCAGCGCGCGACCCAGGCCAGCCAGCGCGCCGTCGGCACGCCGCCGTCCAGCGCCGTCAGCCGGTCCTTGCTGATGTGGCACCAGCAGGCGCCGGGCCGGGCCTTCGCCGCGGCAGGGCGGGGGCGGCCGGTCAGGTCGGCCTGCACCATCGCCGGCAGGTTGACCCCGGCGACCGCACCCAGATGGTGCCACAGGTTGAAGCGCGGATTGATCTCCAGCAGGTGCAATCGGCCGTCCGGATCGCGCTTGAAATCGAACTTGGCGACGCCCTTCAGGCCGATGCGGGCCGCGATATCCCGTCCCAGCGCCGCCACGTCGGCTCCCTCGCCGTCGATGTCGGTGATGGTCAGCGCGGTGCTGTGGCCGTAATCGACCGGATAGGTCCGGATCTTGCGGCCGGTGAACTCGCCGGCCACGGCGCCGTCGGCATCGATATAGACATGGTGGCTCTCGATCCGGGTCTCCGGTCCGGGGATCAGTTCCTGCGCCAGCAGGTCGATGCCGACCGGGATCAGCCGCGGCCACAGGGCGCGAAGCTCATCATGCCCGTCCAGGCGGATCGCCTTGCCCAACCCCTCGATCTCGTCCCAGGGCGGACGGCGGGTTAGCGGCTTGACGATGAGCGGATAACGCAGGTCCAGATCCGGCGCCTCGCTGCCGGGCAGGGGGCTCAGGCGCCGGGTGCGGGGAACCGGCAGGTCCAGCCGCTCCGCCAATGCCTGGAACCGCCCCTTGTCGACCAGCGTCTCCACCAGATCGGCATCTGCGAGGGCAAAGCGGAAGACTGCGGACAGACGGTCGCGGTGGCGCGACACCATCAGAAGCTGCGCATCCTCCTCCATATAGAGCACCGGCTTTTCGGCCTGCGCGGCACCGAACCGCAGCAGCCGGTCGACCAGCACGTCGTCGTTGCCGCCCTCCCACGGGATCAGCCGCTCGGTGAAGCGGGAATGGGCGGTCGCGCCTCCCGGCGGTCCGACCACGGCACAGCGGATGCCGGCCAGCCCCAGCGGGCGCACCAGATCCATGTCGCCCAACACGCAGGCCAGCGGCCCGGCTTTCCTTCCCGTTGCCATGGCGAACGCTCTCCCTTCTCAGATCCCTTTTGCCGGAGCGATCCAGCCGCGCAGCGACCGTTTGACGGCATCGACCATCACCCCGCGCGCCCGGCGGCAATGCGCCTCCATCCGCCGGCTCAACCGATCGGGGCCGAGCGTCAGCCAGTTCATCGGCTGTTCGGCGTTGGAGAGCAGCGGCTTGTGCCCGGCCGGCGTCGACATGAAGTCGTAGCAGTCCTCGCCGCGGGCGAGCGCATCCTCGATGGCCAGCACATGGCTCAGCAGCCCCGGCTTCAGCCGGTTGTCCGCCTCGAAGGCGAAGCCGCCCTGATAATTCAGGACGCGGTTGCGGTGGACGAAGTTATAGAGATAGCCGATCGGCTGCCCGCCGACGCTGATCCGGCTCAGCCGCACCGCACCGCGCGGCAGCCCCTCGGCGATCAGCCTTTTGTGGAAGGGGCGGAAGGCCGGGTTGGCGAAGGCACCGGCCTGTCCGCGCGCCTGCCAGCCGGCCTGATGCAGGACCTCCAGCCCGGCGAAATACTCCATCGCCTCGTCCACCGTCCCGGCGATGCGGTGATCCAGCGCGCCACGGGCGCGGTAAAGCCGCTCCGTCCGGTTCACCGCCGCCCGCGTGTTGCGGCCGAGGCCGCCGCGGAAGTCGCCGCCGCCGGCCCGCACCGTGCCGAGGTCGACCCATTGCGCCGAATCCGCGATGCGCAATTGCAGCGTATGACCGGTCCGCGCAGCCACCCGCCGGGCGGCGCGCTCCGCCGCCAGGGTCAGCCCGCCCAGCACCAGTTCGTCGTTGGCGGTCAGCCGCTCGTCCAGCCAGTGCAGCATGGCGTCCGTCACCTCTTCGGCGACACGGCGGTCGGCGAGGATGCCGTTATACTCCATGAACAGGCGGTCATAGCTGCGGTCGCCGGTCTCGTGCAGCATCCAGCAGCGGCTGGGCAGCAACCCGAACCGCCGCCGCACGCGCGGGCAGAGCACGGCCAGACCGACCGGTTCGTCGCCCCGCAATGCCACCAGCAAGTTCGGCTCGATGCCATCCGGCATCTGCGCCAGCCAGGAGCCGATCCAGGTCCAGGAAAGAAAGAAGGAAGAGTCGGCGCGGCTCTCCAGCTCCGTCCATGCCCGTGCCAGTTCCGGCATGGAGGGCAGGGGGTGCAGGGAAATCCGTATTTCGGTGGATATGGCGGGACCGGTCGCCGCTTCCATGGCGGGACCGCCGGAGTTCGGACGGGCGGAGTCGGGGCGGGGCCAGATGCTCATCGGCGCGGCGTCTCCGGAAGATATTCTCTACCGAAAACAACACGCTGGATCCGGGAACGGTCCCGTCTACGCCGGGGAGCTCCAAAAGTCTGCGCGGCGCAAAAGGATAAGGCGAAAGAAGCGGATTCTATACCGATACGCCGGCCCGGCGGTCGATGCCGGGCCGGCTGTCGGGGACCTCAGCGCTTGACCGTATCGGCGGACTGGCCGAACAGGATCTTCTTGCTCTCCTCGTTCACCGTGGGCGTGCGGTTGGGGTTCACGGCCTGCCCCTTTTCATAGGCGCGCACCACCGCCGGCCGCTCCATGATCGCGTTGAACCAGCGCTTCAGGTTGGGGAAGTTGTCCAGATCCTGCTGCTGGCGTTCATGCGGGACGACCCAGGGATAGCTCGCCATATCGGCGATGGACAGCTCCGCCCCGCCCAGGAACTCGTTGTCGGCAAGGCGCTTGTCCATCACGCCATAGAGGCGACCCGTCTCCTTGACGTAGCGTTCCATGGCGTAGGGGATGCGTTCCGGCGCGTACTGCACGAAATGATGATTCTGGCCGGCCATCGGGCCGAGGCCGCCGACCTGCCAGAACAGCCATTCGAGAACCGTCTTGCGGCCGCGCACGTCGCTGGGCAGGAACTTGCCGGTCTTCTCGGCCAGATAGACCAGGATGGCGCCGGATTCGAAGACGCTGATCGGCTCGCCGCCGTCGGCCGGGGCGTTGTCGATGATCGCCGGCATGCGGTTGTTGGGCGAGAAGGCAAGGAATTCCGGCTTGAACTGGTCGCCGGTGGAGATGTTCACCGGCTTGAACTGGTAGTCCAGCCCGGCTTCCTCCAGAAAGATCGTGATCTTGTGGCCGTTCGGCGTCGGCCAGAAATAGAGGTCGATCATCCCAAACCCTCCTGTGATTTATCGGCCGGCCGTTTCGGGCCGGTGATTTCGGCAAAAGGTTAACCGCTTCGCCCCGACTGGCAAGCCCGCACGGACGCGCGGCAGACCTTCGATCCGCCAAACTAATTTCGTATATCGGAATGCAATTTCATTTTGTTGACAGCCTCTGCCCCATCTGTCAGCGTGGCCAACGAACAGATGAGGCGGCGCCCCCTCAATCCATGATTTTTCCCTGAAATCATTCTCCCCGGACGGAGAGCACGCATGGCCTTGGACAAGGACGTTTTGGATCAACTGCTGGACACGCTGGGGCGCTTCGTCCGTGAAAAGCTGGTCCCGCTTGAGCATAAGGTGGCGGAGGAAGACGCCATTCCGCCCGAGGTGATCGCCGCGATGCGCGAGATGGGCCTGTTCGGCCTGTCGATCCCGGAGGAGTATGGCGGGCTCGGCCTGTCGATGTCGGACGAGGTGCAGGTCGCCTTCCAGCTGGGCCAGACCTCTCCCGCCTTCCGCTCGTTGATCGGCACCAACAACGGCATCGGCTCGCAGGGCATCGTCATCGACGGGACGGAGGAGCAGAAGCAGCGTTATCTGCCGCGTCTGGCGGCCGGCGAGATCGTCGGCGCCTTCGCCTTGACCGAGCCGGAATCGGGGTCGGATGCCGGCTCGCTGCGCACCACCGCGCGGCGTGACGGCGACCACTTCATCCTGAACGGCACCAAGCGCTACATCACCAACGCGCCGCAGGCCGGGCTCTTCACCGTCTTCGCCCGCACCGACCTGGACAGCCGCGACGCCCGCGGCGTGTCGGCCTTCCTGGTGGAAGCCGGGACGCCCGGCCTGTCGCTCGGCCCCATCGACAAGAAGATGGGCCAGAAGGGCGCCCACACCTGCGACGTGATCTTCGAGGACTGCCGCGTTCCGGCCAGCGCCATCCTGGGCGGCAAGGAAGGGCAGGGCTTCAAGACGGCGATGAAGGTGCTGGACCGTGGCCGGCTGCACATCGGCGCCGTCTGCGTCGGTCTGGCGGAGCGGCTGATCCGCGACAGCCTGTCCTACGCGATGGAGCGCAAGCAGTTCGGCCAGCCGCTCGCCGAATTCCAGCTGATCCAGGCGATGCTGGCCGATAGCCGGGCGGAAGCCTACGCCGCCCGCTGCATGGTGGTGGAGACCGCGCGACGCCGCGACGACGGACAGAACGTGAACACCGATGCCGCCTGCTGCAAGATGTTCTCGACCGAGATGGTCGGCCGCGTCGCCGACCGGGCGGTGCAGATCCATGGCGGTGCCGGCTACATCGCCGATTACGGGATCGAGCGCTTCTATCGCGACGTCCGCCTGTTCCGCATCTATGAGGGTACCACCCAGATCCAGCAGCTCGTCATCGCCCGCAACATGATCCGGGAGGCGGCATGACTGTGGGGCGGCCGGTTCCCGACTTCGCCGCGATGGTGGCGGCGCTGCCGCCGCGCATCAGCCACGCCGCGCTCGCCTGGGCGGAACGGACGCCGGACGCCCCCGCCCTGTTCGACGGGACGCAGGAATGGAGCTACCGCCGCCTTGCCCAGGCGGTGGGCGGCGCCGCCGCGCATCTCCGGCGGCTGGGGGTGCTCGGTGGCGACCGGGTGATGATCGTCTGCGAGAACGGCCTCGCGGCGGTCACCCTGATCCTGGTGGCGAGCGAGTGCGACGCCTGGCCGGTCATCGTCAACGCCCGCCTGTCGGACCGCGAGATCGACACCATCCGCGACCACTGCCAGCCGCGCCGGATCTTCTATACCGATACGGTATCCCCCGATGCCGCCGCCCACGCCGCCCGCCATGGCGCCGAACCTCTCGTCGACCCCGGTCTGCCGCCGATGTCGGTCGGTCCGCTGCTGGAGGCCGAACCGGAGCCGGTCCATGCCGGCAACCAGCGGCAGGTCGGTGCGCTGATCTACACGTCCGGCACCACCGGCAAGCCCAAGGGCGTGATGCTGTCCCACCGCGGCCTGCTGTTCGTCGCCTCGGTGTCGGGCTGGATGCGCGGGCTGGGGCCCAGCGACCGCACCTATGGCGTGCTGCCGGTCAGCCATGTCTTCGGCCTCGCCTCCACCTGCCTCGGCACGCTCTATGCCGGCGGCTGCCTGCACACGGTCCCCCGCTTCGCCCCCGGCATCGCGTGGCAGGCGTTGGAACAGGATGGGGTGACCGTGTTCCAGGGTGTTCCAGCCATGTACGCCAAGCTGGTGGAGCACGCCACCGTCACTGGCCGCACCTTGTCGGCGCCGGCGCTGCGCTACCTGTCCTCGGGCGGTTCGGTGCTGGACCTCGACCTCAAGCTGGCGGTGGAGCGGGTCTTCGGCCTGCCGCTGCACAACGGCTACGGCCTGACCGAATGCTCGCCGACGGTGACGCAGACCCGGCTGGATGCGCCGCGCAGCGACACCTCCATCGGCCCGGCCCTGCCACTGGTGGAGATGCGCTTCGTCGATCACGTCACCGGCCGCGACGTGGCCGACGGCGAACCTGGGGAGCTGTGGGTCCGCGCGCCCAACGTGATGCTCGGCTATTACCGCGAGCCGGCGCTGACGTCCCAGGCCATCACCGACGACGGCTGGCTGAAGACCGGCGACGTCGCCCGGCTGGAGCCAGACGGCTGCGTCGCCGTGGTTGGCCGCATCCGCGAGATCGTCATCCGCTCCGGCTTCAACGTCTATCCGGAGGAGGTTGAGGGCGTGCTGACCAGCCATCCGGCGGTGACGCTGGCCGCGGTGGTCGGCCACGCCGTGGCCGGCAACGAGGAGGTGGTCGCCTTCGTCCAGTTCGTCCCCGGCCGCAGCGCCAGCGAGGACGAGCTGAAGGCCTGGGCCGCCGAACGGTTGGCTCCTTACAAGCGCCCGTCGCGCATCGTCGCCATGGACGCCCTGCCGGCCAGCCCGACCGGCAAGCTGCTGAAAAGCGGCCTCCGAGCGCTCGCCGCCGAAGTGATGGCCGCCTGAAACAACCGACAAAGTCCTAAACAACAAAGTCCATGGGAGGGAACGAAAGCATGACCCGGACGATCGCCAATCTCGTAACCGTATCCGCGCTGGCCCTGTCGGTGGCGCTCGGCGCCGGGGCGGCGCAGGCCAAGGAGTTCCTGCTGGGGTCCGAACTGCCGCTGACCGGCAGCCTCGCCCGCGTCGGCCAGGGCATGCATGAGGGCATCGCCGTGGCCATCGAGATGGCCAACAAGAGCTATGCCGGCAAGCACAGCTTCAAGGTCGAGACCATCGACGACGAGACCTCCCCGGCCAAGGCGGTCGCGGCGGTGGAGAAGCTGGCGGGCGACGGGGTGGTGGCGATCACCGGCGGCTACGGCTCCAACATCATCGGCCCGGCGTCGGAAGCGGCGCAGAAGGCCGGGCTGGTCTACATCACCTCGGGCGGCGTGGCGCCCGAACTGACCCAGCGCGGCTATCCCACCTTCTTCCGCATCAACAACACCGACGGCTATGCGCTGGCCATGATCGGCCTGCTGCAGGACATGGGCGCCAAGAAGGTCTCCATTGTCTATCTGAACAAGGACGCGACCAGCAGCCTCGCCAAACAGGTGAACACCGCGCTGACCGGCAAGGGCGTCACCGTGGGCATGCACGAGTTCGACGGCTCCACCAGCGACTTCAAGCCGCTGATGAACAAGGTGAAGCTGCAGGACCGCCCGGACGTCATCGCCATGGTCGGCTACGAGAACGACTATGTCGGTATCCTGCGCGCCGCCAAGGTGCTGAAGCCGCAGGTGAAGGCGATGGTCGGCGTCTGGTCGCTCGCCACCGCGCAGATGGCCAAGGAATTCCCCGACCTGATGGAGAATGTCTACGGCACCTCCATGCTGCCCTACCCGGTGGAATTCACCCAGCCGGAGGCGGTGGAGTTCGCTGCCACCTACAAGACGCTGTTCAACAAAGACCCCGACTATCTGGGCCAGTTCGGCTACGTCCAGACCCGCCTGCTGATCGACGCCGTCGTCCGTGCCGACGAGGCCGGGACGCTGGGCAAGGGCGGCCTGCCGGAAGAACTGCGCAAGACCGACGCCAACACCCTGATCGGCCGCGTCACCTTCGACAAGAACGGCGACAACCTGAACTTCACCCACCGCATGGGCCAGCACCAGGGCGGCAAGGTGGTCCTGGTCTGGCCGAAGGACGCCGCCAACGGAAAAATGAACTTCCCGGCGGTGCCGTGGTGAGTGGGTACACCCCTCTCCCCTTAGCGGGGAGAGGGGATGGAACCCGCCCCGCCACCTCCAACAGGGCGCACACCCATGCTTGAACTGACGCTCCAGGCACTGTTCTCGGGCCTGCTCGCCGGCGGCTATTACGCGACCGTGGCGGTCGGTCTGGCGCTGGTGTTCGGCACCATGCGGGTCATCAATCTCGCCCATGGCGAGCTGGTGCTGCTGGCCGCCTATGTCGCCTATGCGGCGGAAACCAACTATGGCGTCAACCCGGTGATGGCGATCCCGGTGGCGCTGGTGATCGTCGGGACGGCGTCGGCCATCGTCTACGCGCTGCTCAGCCGCATCCACCAGGACCGCGAGATCAACTCGCTGATCCTGACCTTCGGGCTGGGGATCATCCTGACCAACGCCATCCTGTCGATCTGGGCGGCCGACATCCATTCGACCTCCGACCCCTGGTTCCAGGATTCGATGGTGATCGCCGACACGCTGTTCGCGATGAACGCGGAGGTCGCGGCCTTCGTCGGCGGGCTGGTGCTGATGGCCGGCGTCTGGTGGTGGCTGAACCATTCCTGGCAGGGGCGTGCGGTGCGGGCGCTGTCGTCCAACCGGGCGGCGGCGACGCTGATGGGCGTCAACCCGCGCAAGATCGAGATCCTGTCCTTCCTGATCGCCGCATTGCTCGCCACCTTCGCCGGCTTCGCCATCTACACCGGCAAGACCGTCTTCCCGGCCTTGGGCCATGTGCTGACGGTCAAGGCCTTCATCATCACCGTGCTGGCCGGGATGGGGTCGATCCCCGGCGTGCTGATCGGCGCCATCATGATCGGCGTCATCGAATCGCTGACGGTCACCTATCTGTCGGCCTCGCTGCAGGAGTTGGCGGGAATGATCCTGTTCCTGGTCGTGCTGTTCGTCTCGCCCTCGGGCCTGTTCGGCGGTGGGAGGGCACTGGCGCGATGACCACGACTCTCATGAACCGCATCGTTCTGATCGCCGCCCTTGCTATCGCCTATGTCGGCGTCCCGCTTCTGTTCGGCGGCAACGCCTATGTGCTGGGGCTGATCGTGGCGGCGCTGACCATCGCCGGCGTGGCGGTGGCCTGGGCGCTGCTGGGCAATCTCGGCGGCATGGTCAGCTTCGGGCATGCCGCCTTCTTCGGGGTCGGCTCCTACACCTCGGCCGTGCTGGCGATGAAGCTGGGGGTGCCGGTCGCAGCATCCATGCTGCTGGGCGGGGTGGGGGCCGCTGTGTCCTCCATCGCCATGCTGCCGGCGCTGCGGCTGCGCGGCCCCTATTTCGCCCTCGCCATCCTCGCCTACGCCCACATCTTCCAGATTCTGGCGACGGAGATGACCGCGGTCACCGGCGGCGCCGGCGGGCTGCTGTCGATCCCGCGCTTTCCCACCGTGCTGGGCTTCGAATTCGGCGAGAAGATGGGCGGCTACCTCATCATCCTGACCATCGTGGTGCTGGCGGCGCTCGCCTATGACGCCGTCCGGCGCAGCACCTGGGGTCTCGCGCTGAAGGCGATGCACGACACCGAGGTGGCGACCCGCGTCGTCGGCGTGCCCAGCACGCACCTCAAGGCGGCGATGCTGGTGCTGTCGGCCTTCATCACCGGGGTGGTCGGCGCCTTCAACGCCCATTTCATCAGCTTCCTCGACCCCGACTACGCCTTCTCCAGCGGCTGGACCGTGCTGCCCATCGCAGCGGCGATCTTCGGCGGCTACCGCACGGTGTGGGGTCCGGTGGTGGGCGCGCTGGCGATCTATCTGGTCGACCAGTTGCTGTTCAAGCCGATCCTGCCGCACGGCCACCAGATGATCCTCGGCGTGCTGCTCTGCGCCATGATCCTGTTCAGCCCCGGCGGGTTGATGCCGGCCTTGCGCCGCCGCCCGGTGAAGGAGAACCGCCATGCTCACGCTTGAAGGCGTCCAGGTCAATTTCGGCGGCGTCCAGGCGCTGAAGAGCGCCAGCTTCTCCGTCGCTGAAGGGGAGAGCATCGGTCTGGTCGGTCCGAACGGCGCCGGCAAGACGACGCTGTTCAACGTCATCTCCGGCGTGGTGCGGCCGACCGCCGGCCGGCTCGACTTCCGCGGCACCTCGCTGCTGAAACTGCCGGAATGGAAGCGGGCGCGGCTCGGCATTGGCCGCAGCTTCCAGATCCCGCGCCCCTTCGGCCATTGCACGGTGCGGGAGAACCTGCTGGTCGCCCAGCGCTTCGGCGCCGGAAAGAAGGACCCGAAGCGGATCGACGAGATCCTCGACATCCTGAACCTGCGCGACAAGGCCGACCGCGACGCCACCACCGAACTGGCCCTGACCGAGCACAAGGCGCTGGAGGTCGGCAAGGCCCTGGCGACCGAACCCAGCCTGCTGCTGCTCGACGAGGTGCTGGCCGGGCTGGAGACCAGCAGCAAGCGCGCCTTCATGGAACGGCTTGCGGCGGTGCGCGACCGATACCGCCTCGCCATGGTCATCATCGAGCATGACATCGCCACCATCGCGGCGCTCTGCCCGCGGGTGCTGGTGCTGAATTTCGGCCAGATCATCGCCGACGGCTCCCCCGACGCGGTGTTCCGCGACCCGGAGGTGATCCGCAGCTACACCGGCGAAACCACACTTGCGGAGGCGTCATGACCAACGCGCTCGACATCCTGACGCTTCGGGCCGGCTATGGCGCGATCAACGTGCTGTGGGACGTCTCGCTGTCGGTGGAGACCGGCAAGACCACGGTGATCGTCGGCCCGAACGGCGCCGGCAAGACCACGCTGCTGCGCGCCATCATGGGGCTGGTGCCCGCCACCGCGGGCGACATCCGCGTCGACGGACAGAGCCGCAAGGCGGTGAAGACCTGGGACCGGGTGGCCGACGGGGTGGTGATGATCCCGGAAGGCCGGATGATCTTCCCCGACATGACGGTGGAGGACAACCTGATGATGGGCGCCTTCCCGCGCGGCTGCCGCAAGGACTGGAAGCGCAACAAGGCGATGGTCATGGACATGTTCCCCCGGCTGGCGGAACGGCGCAGCCAGATCGCCGGCACCCTGTCGGGCGGCGAGGCGCAGATGCTCGCCATCGGCCGCGGCCTGATGGAGCAGCCGCGCGTCTGCCTGATCGACGAGCCGTCGCTGGGCCTCGCCCCCGTGGTGGTGGACGAGATCTTCCGCATCCTGGCCCGGCTGCGGGCGGAAGGGCTGACCATCCTGCTGGTGGAGCAGAACACCAGCCGCGCCCTGAAGATCGCCGACCACGTCTATCTGATGCAATCGGGCAAGGTGGTGCTGTCCGAACGCGGCGACCGGGTGGACCTGGAGCGCCTGCACGCGCTTTACTTCGCACACGAAACAGCCGCGTGATGGAACAGGGTATGGACGATCTGCTGAACGGGGAGCCGGAATCCGGTTTCCAGCGCCTGCTGGGCTACGCCTTGAGTCGCTGGGAGGAAGGGGCGGCGGAACTCACCATGGCCATCGACGAGCGTCACCTGAACCGGGCCGGCGTCGTCCATGGCGGGGTCATGACGACGCTTTTGGACACGGTTTCCGGATTTTCGGCAACATACTGTCCCCTTCCCGGCCGGGTGCGGCGGGTGGTGACGCTGTCGCTGTCGACCAGCTTCCTGGGGCAGGCGCGCACCGGTAGGCTGGTCGCCACCGGCCGGCTGCGCGGCGGCGGGCGCAAGATCGTTGGGGTGGCGGCGGAACTCCGCCATGGCGACACCGGTGTCCTGATCGCCACGTCGGAAGGCATGTTCAAATACCGGCCGGGCAGCGAAAACCGGGAGGGGACCGAGCTATGAGCGGACAATTGACCATCGCGCGCCAAGGTCGCGTGATGGTGCTGACGATGGACGATGCCGCCACCAAGAACGCGCTGGGGCCGGAGATGATGACCGCCGCCCGCGACGCGCTGACCCGGGCGGCCGAGGATCCGGGCGTGGGCGCCATCGTGCTGACCGGGGCCAATGGCAGTTTCTGTTCCGGCGGCAATCTGGGCCGGCTGCTCGGCAACGCCAAGGCCGATCCGGAGGTGACCCGCGCCAGCCTGGAGCGCTTCCATGGCTGGACCCGCGCCATGCGCGCCTGCCCGAAGCCCGTGATCGCAGCCGTCGAGGGGGCCGCCGCCGGAGCCGGCTTCTCCGTCGCGCTCGGCTGCGACCTGATCGTCGCGGCGGAGGATGCGGTGTTCACGCTGGCTTATGTGAAGGTCGGACTGAACCCGGACGGTGGCGCGTCGGCATTCCTCGCCCGTGCGGCGACGCCGCAGCTGGCGGCCGAGATCATGTTCGAGGGCGGCAAGATCGGCGCGGCACGGCTGGCCCAGCTCGCCATCGTCAACCGGGTGGTGGCGCCCGGCACCGCGCTTGCCGAAGCCCTGGCCTGGGCGGAGCGGCTGGCCGAGGGGCCGACGCTCGCCATCGGCCGGGCCAAGCGGCTGATCGAGAGCGGCTTCGGCGCGCCCGACGATCAGCTCGACCGTGAGGCCGCCTTCTTCGTCGAGGCCCTGCATGGGGCGGAAGCGGCGGAGGGCATCACCGCCTTCTTCGAGAAGCGCGCGCCGAGCTACCCCCGCTGAAGACAATGCCACGGCTGAGCTTATCGTCAGGCCAGCAACGACAGGGTAGGATCGGGCGGGGTGGGTGCGGCGTTTTCCAGGGCGCGGGCGACGTCGGACGGCGCGTCCGGCAGCCGCAGCGGCTCCGCCCGGCCGGAGAAATGGAGTTCGGTGCCGCCGTCCGCAGTCGCACGCAGATAGGCGACCGCGATTGGATTCACCAGAACGGAGTCCCCGGTCGTATCGGTCAGTTCAACGAAAGTCATTGCATTTTTCCTCTCTCGCGTCCGGGTAAAACACGCTGCAATGGTGTATGTTTCCAAGCCGGACGTTCAGTGAGGCGGCATACCCGCAAGGGGGTACCCCTTAGACCTCTTGAACGGAGCGGAACCGCGACAAACATGGGCGGTTCAGTTGATCGGAGCCGAACGCGCTTCGAAAACCGGACGGGACGGGCTATAAGCCCGCACCGTCAATCAAGGGAGCATGCCGTCTTGAAGTTGCTTGTCGTCGAGGACGATCCGCTGATCGGTCCGGCCGTGAAGGCCGTTCTGGAGAATGCGGGCTATACCGTGGTTGGACCCCTGCGCGATGCCGCGAAGGCCGCGCGGGTCGGTGCCCGCGAATGTCCCGACCTGGCGCTGGTCGACGTCAATCTCGCCGGTGGAGAGAACGGTCTGGTGCTCGCCCGCCGGCTGTGGGAGGAAAACGGTGTTCCGTCGTTGCTGATGACCGGTTTCGACCACCATGCGGCCGAAGCCCGCCAATTCGCCATGGGCCTGCTGCGCAAGCCGGTGATGCCGGATGCGCTGGTGCAGGCCGTCGGCGCGGCGGGTGAAATCCTGGGTGGCCTGCGGCCGTCTTCCACGCCGGCTGCGCTGGAAATCTTCCACGGCTCCGTCGCCACCACCGCCAGCCTGAGCGCCGGCAACCTGCCCAAGGCACGCACGGCCTGACGGTCCACCCTGGCGCATCGTCCCCAGAGAACGCCCGCCCATCGGCGGGCGTTCTCTTTTTGCGGGCGAGACGCCCGCGCAATGATTGCCGACTGCTGCTGTTGGTTGACTGGATGACGGAGACGACCCCGGCTCCGCCCACGAATTTCGATGTTTCCAGCCAACAGCAGCCCGGCCGCCGACAGACCGGCGTCGACGGGCATGCACAGCGAAAGGACACGTCATGAAGAGCCTGATGATCGGCACCGCCGCCGCTCTCGCCCTGATGGCCGCCCCGGCCTTCGCCGACAGCAGCGGCTCCATCTCCGGCAGCCCCGCTGCGACCAGTGCCGGTCCAAGCACCAACGCCAACCAGACCAATCCGCCCTGCACCTCCAACAACCAGCTGGGTTGCGGCAGCATGGGCGGCGTCGACAGCAACAGCGGTGCGACCAGCGGCTCTTCCAAGGGCAGCGGATTGATGACCGGCTCGGGCTCCTCCAGTTCGACCAACGGCATGGGCGGCAACAGCACGGGCAACAGCGGCTCGATGGGCACCGGCTCCGACGGCCCGGTCGGCACGCAGCAGCCGTCAGGTTCCATGGGCGGCTCGACGGGTGGTTCCTCGACGGGCACCGGCAGCACGACCCGCTGACCTTCGCTATTCCGACAACGGAAAAGGGCGCGCGATCACTCGCGCGCCCTTGCCTCCCAGT
>NZ_CAMLJP010000067.1 GCF_946480385.1 uncultured Azospirillum sp. | reverse complement strand
AATCAGAAGTCCGGAATTCATTTGCAGGAGTCCGAATATGGTCGACCCCCTGGCGCAGGTGGTCAGCCTGCTCCGCCCGAGCGCCTCGTTCTCGAAGCTCACCTATGGGGCCGGCTGCTGGCGGGTCCGGCGGACGGAGGCCGGGCGGCCATTCTATTGCGTGGTGCTCGACGGCTCGTGCCGCCTGAGCCTCGGTGGGGGCGATCCGATCACCCTGGAGGCGGATGACTTCGTGCTGATCCCCGCGGCCTACGAGTTCACGGTGGCGAGCATCGCGCCGATGCCGCCGGGGGCCGCCGATACCCGTCCGGTCGAACTGCGGCCGGGAGAATTTCTTCTGGGCAGTCCCGACCGGCCACCGGACGTCTGCAATCTCGTCGGGTACTGCGCCTTCGCGTCGCCCGATGCGGACCTGCTGGTGTCACTGCTGCCGCAACTGGTGCATGTCCGTGGCGAGAAGCGGCTGAGCGCACTGGTGCGGATGGTGAACGAGGAGTCGCGCGCCCTGCGGCCGGCGCGCGAGGTGATCCTGGCGCGCCTGCTGGAAATTCTGCTGATCGAGGCCCTGCGGTCCACGGTGGTGTCCACGGGATCGCCGGGGCTGCTGCGGGGGCTGGGCGACGACCGGCTCGCCGTCGCCCTCCGGCACATCCATGACCGCCCGTCCGCGCCCTGGACAGTCGCCCAACTGGCGAAGGAGGCGGCGCTGTCGCGTTCGACCTTCTTCGAGCGGTTCCGGCAGGCGGTCGGCGTCGCCCCCATGGAATATCTGCTGCAATGGCGCATGGCCCTGGCCAAGGACATGCTCCGCCGCCGCGACGGCGGGATCGCCGATGTCGCCGAGCGTGTCGGCTACAGCTCCGCGAGCACCTTCAGCGTCGCCTTCACCCGCCATGTCGGCGTGCCGCCGACGGTTTATGCGCGCCGGCAGGAGGAGGGGGAGGCGACGCCTGCCGAACCCGCGACGGCCGGCGTCGCGCCGTGAGGAACAAGTGCCCGAGATCGGCGTCAAATGCAGGGGAAGCGATCACCCCGCCGTCACATCGTCCCGGATGCACGACACGGAATGCCCCGGCGCCACCTCCCGCAGAGTCCGCGCCTCTGGCTCCGCGCAGGCGGGCAGGGCGAAGGGGCAGCGGGTGCGGAAGACGCAGCCGGACGGCGGGTTCATCGGGCTCGGCACGTCGCCGTCCAGCAGCATGCGGGACTTCGGCGCGTCGGGGTCCGGGTCGGGGGCGGCCGACAGCAGGGCCATGGTGTAGGGATGACGCGGGCGCTCGTAGAGCCCATCGCTCGGCGCGATCTCCATCAGGCGGCCGAGATACATCACCGCCACCCGGTCGCTGATGTAGCGCACCACCGCCAGATCATGGGCGATGAACAGCACCGCCAGCCCCAGCTCGCGTTGCAGATCGCCCAACAGGTTGACCACCTGAGCCTGGACCGAGACATCGAGCGCCGACACCGGCTCGTCCGCCACGATGAAGTCGGGTTCGACCGCCAGGGCGCGGGCGATGCCGATGCGCTGGCGCTGGCCGCCGGAGAACTCGTGCGGGAAGCGGTCCATGGCGTCGGCGGTCAGGCCGACCTTCTCCAGCAATGCTGCCACGCGGTCGCGGCGGTCGGCGCGGGTGCCGATGCCGTGGATCACCAGCGCCTCGCCGATCACGTCGCGCACGCGCTGGCGCGGGTCGAGGCTGGCATAGGGATCCTGAAAGACGATCTGCATGCGGCGGCGCTGCGCCCGCATCTCCGCCGTGGCCAAGCCGGTGATCTCCTGCCCGTCAAAGCGGATGGAGCCGCCGGTCGGCTCGATCAGCCGCAGGATGCTGCGGCCGGCGGTGGTCTTGCCGGAGCCTGATTCACCAACCAGCCCCAGCACCTCGCCGCGATTGAGGTCGAAGGACAGATCGTCCACCGCCTTGACCCAGCCGACCGGCCGTTGCAGCAGCCCGCCGCGCACGGGAAAGCGCTTTTCCAGATTGCGGACGCTCAGCAGGGGCTGTTCGGTAACGGCATCAACGCTCATTGCACGTCTCTCCAGCGGCGGCAGCGGGCGGAATGGTCGGGGCCGACCGGCTCCAGCACGGGCTCGGCGGCGGTGCAGGCCGCCTCGGCCAGTGGGCAGCGCGGGGCGAAGGTGCAGCCGGGCGGTCGGTTCACCGGGCTCGGCACGCTGCCGGGGATGGCGTGCAGCCGCCCGCCGTCGCCGCGCCGCTGGCCCAGATGCGGCATGCAGGCCAGAAGCCCGCGGGTGTAGGGATGCCTGGGCGATTTCAGCAGGGAGCGCACATCGCCTTCCTCGACGATGCGGCCGGCATACATCACCACCACCCGGTGCGCGACCTCCGCCACCACGCCCAGATTGTGGGTGATGAACAGGATCGAGGTGCCGGTTTCCTCTTGCAGCCGCCGCATCAGGTCGAGGATCTGCGCCTGGATGGTCACGTCCAGCGCGGTGGTCGGCTCGTCGGCGATCAGCAGGGTGGGGCGGCAGGCCAGCGCCATGGCGATCATCACGCGCTGGCGCATGCCGCCCGACATCTGGTGCGGATACTCGTCCAACCGCCGCTCCGCAGCCGGGATGCCGACCTTCTTCAACATGGCCAGCGCCTCCGCCCGCGCCGCCCGGCGGTCGAGGCCCTGGTGGTAGCGCAGCGCCTCGCCGATCTGGTCGCCGACGGTGTAGACCGGGTTCAGCGAGGTCATCGGTTCCTGGAAGATCATGCCGATCTCGTTGCCGCGGACGCTGCGCATGGCACGCTCGCTGAGGCGGGCGAGGTCGCGCACCTGGCCGTCGCGGCCTCGGAAGAGGATCTCGCCGCCGGCGATGATGCCCGGCGGCGACGGGATCAGCCGCATCGCCGACAGGCTGGTCACCGACTTGCCACTGCCGGATTCGCCGACGACGGCCAGCGTCTCGTTGCGACGCACGGCGAAGGACACGCCGTCCACCGCCTTCGACACGCCGGGATCGGCGGTGAAGTGGGTTTGCAGGTTGCGGATGTCGAGCGTGAGGTCAGCGTCCATGGCCGGATCCAGGGGTTGGGGTCAGCGGGTGCAGCCGCGCGCCGGCACCGGCCAGTCGCCGACCACCTCGCCGTTGCGGGTGATCGCCATGCGGTCGTGCAGGTTGGTCACCACGCAGACATGGTTGGGCAGGATCATCACGCGGTCTCCGATCTCCGGCTTCGCCTCGCTGCGGCTGAGGTCGACCACCGCATGCTCCTCGTTGACGCGGACGATCACCGCGTCGGGGTAATCGAGGATCAGGCCGAACCCTTCGCCGACCGACGGGGCCACGCGGTCGCTCGACAGCGTCTTGCTGCCGCAATCCAGAACGGCGCGGTCGGATGTGGGGCGGCTGACCACGGTGGCGTGGACATGCACGGCGCATTCGTCCAGCGTCGCCACCCCGGCGCCGACGGTGGCGCGGTCGTGATAGATGTAGGTGCCGACGCGCAGCTCGGTCACGCCGGGAAGCTCATGGGTATCCCAGCAGCCGGGGGTGCCGCCGACCGACACCGTCTCCACCGCGATGCCGGCGCCGTCCAGCAGGGTGCGGGTCTCGGCGACGAAGGGCACGGTGCGGGGGCCGCGCGGGTAGGTCATCAGGCCGCGGAAGCGAGTCAGCCCGTTGCCGGCGGCGCGGCGGGCCAGCGTCAGCACCTCGTCGGGGGTCTGCACGCCGCAGCGGCCGTCGCCGCTGTCGAACTCCACGAGGATGCCGATCTCGACGCCGGCCTCCGCCGCGGCGGCAGCGACGGTGTCGAGGGCGACGGCGTTGTCGAGTGCCACCGTCAACTTGGTCTTGCCGGCCAACTCCGCCAGCGGCTTCACCTTGGCGGCGCCGACGATGGGATAGGTCAGCAGGATGTCGGTGCAGCCGGCCTCGGCCATCACCATCGCCTCGCTGATCTTCTGGCAGGTGATGCCGACGGCGCCCAGCTCGATCTGGCGCAGCGCGAATTGGGGAAGCTTGTGGGTCTTGATGTGCGGGCGCAGCGCCAACCCGTGCCGGTCGCAGTATGCCTGCATCTTGGTCAGGTTATGCTCGACCCGGTCGAGGTCGATGACGGGGACGGGGGTGTCGAGATCGTCGACGCGCATGGGACCGCTCCGGAACGCAGATTTGGGAAAGGGGCCGACCCCGGCGGGATCGGCCGTGTACTCACGATGTTACGCTGTCGGCAGGACGGCGATGCAGTCGATTTCGACCTGGATGTTGTTCAGCTGGCAGCCGATGGTGGTGCGGGCCGGCGGCTCGGAGGGGAAGAACTCCGAATAGAGCGCATTGTATTCCTGGAAGCGGCCGAGGTCGCTGAGGTAGCTGTTGACCTTCACCACATGGGCGAGGTCGGTGCCGGCGGCCTTCAGGATGATTTCGAGGTTGCGCAGGGTCTGACGCACCTCGCCGGCGAAATCCTCGGGCAGCGCGCCGGTTTCGGGATGGTGCGGCCCCTGGCCCGACACATAGACGAAGCCGTTCGCGACGATCGCGTGGCTGTACTGGCCGGCGGGCTTCGCCCCCTTTTCGGCGAAGATCGGCTTGCGGTTGGTCATCGGGTCCTCACTGGTGTGGAAACTGGGGTTCTGAAACATGTCAGGCGCGGGTCAGGGCCTTGCCCGGACGCGCGCCGGTGTGCCCGCCGTCGCGCAGGACGAACTGTCCGGCGACGAGCACGTCGGTGATGCCGTGGGGCGGGCGCGTCGGATCCTGGAAGGTCGCGCAATCCGCCACGTCGGCGGTGAACAGGGTCAGGTCGGCCACCATGCCCGGCCGGACCAGCCCGCGGTCGGACAGGCCGAAGCGCTGGGCCGGGACGGCGGTCATGTGGCGGACGGCGTCCTCCAGCCCCAGCTTGCCCTCGCCGGTGATGGCGCGGGCGAGATAGCGGGGGAAGCTGCCGAAGGCGCGTGGATGCGGCTTGCCGGTCTCGCGCGGCAGCCCGTCGGAGCCCAGCATGTGCAGCGGGTGCGACAGCGCGGTTTCCAGATCGGCCTCGGCCAACTGGAACATGACGATGTTGGTCCGGCCGCGGTCGAGGGCGATCAGCCGGACCAGCGTATCGAAGGGCTGTTCCAACCGCGTCGCCGCGATTTCCGCCAGCGACAGCCCTTCCAGGGGGCGTAGGTCGTCCGCCGAAACGCCGCCGATGCGGACATTCTCCCAGCCGATCAGGCGGATCTTGGATTCCCAGCCGGCATCGCCGGGCGCTTCGCCGTCCTCCACCGCGCGGCGCAGAGCCGCCAGCCCGTCGGCTTCGGCCATGCGCGCCAGCAGCGCCTCCACCCCGCCCGCCAGCGCCGAGGGCGGCAGCAATTGCAGGATGGTGCTGGACCCGGCCGGGTAGGGGTACATGTCGAAACTGACGTCGGTGCCGCCCTTGCGCGCGATCTCCAGCCGCTCCACCGCCCGCGGCAGGCTGCCCCAATAGGGCTTTCCGGCGGCTTGCAGGTGGGAGAGCAGGCCGCTCGCCCCGCCGGCCTTCAGCAGGTCGAGGAACTCGTCAACCGAGGCGATCAGCCCGCCCTCGTAGGAGCGGACATGGGCGGTCAGCAGGGCGCCATGCTCCGCCACCACCTCGGCCAGCCGCACCAGCTCGGCGCGGTCGGCCCAGGCGCTGGGCGGATAGACGAGGCCGAGCGACAGGCCGTGCGCGCCCTGATGAAGCTGCTCGGCCAGCAGGGTTGCCATCGCCTCGCGTTCTGGCGCGGTGGCGGCGCGGTTCTGCCAGCCCATGACGGCGAGGCGCAGGGCCGCGTGCCCGACCAGCGAGACGAGGTTGATGGCGGTGCCGCGCCCGTCGAGCGCCGCGCGGTAGCCGGCGAAATCGGCGAAGGTCTCCCGATCCGCAACGGTGCCCAGCAGATTGCCGAAATGCTCGCGTAGAGGTGCGCTGCTGTCCGGGTTCTGTGGGTAGAGGCCGAAGGAGCAGTTGCCGACCACCACGGTGGTGACGCCCTGTGCCACCTTTTCCGGCCGGCCGGGCTGGCGCAGCTGGATCAGATCATCGTGGCAATGGGCATCGATGAAGCCGGGGGCGAGGAAGCGGCCCTGTGCCTCCAGCGGCTCGGCATCCGGCGCATCCAGCATCGGGCCGACCGCGGCGATGCGTCCGCGCTCCACCAGCACGTCGGCCGGGAACCAGGGGGCGCCGGTGCCGTCGATGACGCGGGCGCCCTTGATGAGGAAAGTGGCACTCATCTCATTTCGCCTTCTGGAGCCGGGGGTCGAGCGCGTCGCGCAGCCCGTCGCCGACGATCTGCAGCGACAGCACGGTCAAGACGATGGCGCAGCCGGGGAACAGGATCAGCCAGTCGGCCTGCTGGAAATATTGCTGGGCGCTGGCGATCATGTTGCCCCAGGTCGGCGTGGTCGGCGGCACGCCGACGCCGAGGAAGGACAGCGCCGCCTCCGTCAGGATGGCGTAGGCGAAGATGAAGGTGGCCTGCACCAGGATCGGCGACATCAGGTTGGGCAGGATGTGCAGGAAGACGATGCGCGGGGTGGAAGCGCCGAGCGCGGTCGCCGCCTCGATGAAGGGCATCTCGCGCACCACGAGGCAGGCGGCGCGCACCACGCGGGCGACGCGCGGGGTGTAGACGATGCCGAGCGCCAGCACGACGTTGTAGAGCGACGGCCCCAGCGCCGCCATGAAGGCGATGGCCAGCAGGATGTCCGGGAAGGCCATCAGCGCGTCGGTCAGCCGCATCAGCAGCCCGTCCAGCGGCCGGATATAACCGGCGGCCAGCCCCAGCAGCGTGCCGAGCAGCGTCGCCACCACCACCACCAGCAGGCCGACCAGCAGCGACAGCCGGGCGCCCAGCATCACGCGGGACAGCACGTCGCGGCCATATTCGTCGGTGCCGAACCAGTGGGCGGCTGTCGGCGGCTTCAGCCGGCCGAGAATGTCCATCTTCATCGGATTGAAGGGGGTGATCCACGGCGCCAGCAGCGCCACCGCCAGGATCGCCAGCATGATCAGAAAGGACAGCACCACCAGCCGGCGACGGAACAGCTGGCGCAGCAGCAGGGCTGCCGGCGACCGGCTGC
The DNA here is from genome assembly GCF_946480385.1 of uncultured Azospirillum sp. The sequence continues at coordinate 28,051 of NZ_CAMLJP010000067.1, read as the reverse complement.
GGTGCGGCTTGGCGGAGGAGGGAAGGGGAACGGCGCCGTGACCGGCGGGGACGCTTGCCATGGAACCCTCCCTCTCAATAACGGACCCGCGGATCGACCACGGCATAGAGCAGGTCGACCGTCAGGTTGATCAGCACATAGATGGCGGACACCACCAGCAGGGCGCCCTGGATCACCGGATAGTCGCGGCGCAGAACGGCGGAGACGATCAGGTTGCCGACGCCGGGCAGGCCGAACACGGTTTCCGTTACGATGGCGCCGGCGATCATCACCGCGGTGGTCAGGCCGATCACCGTCAGGATCGGGATCATCGCGTTGCGCAGCGCATGTTTCAGCACCACGACCAGCGGCGGCAGCCCCTTGGCCCGCGCAGTGCGGACGTAATCGTGGCTCATCACGTCCAGCATGCTGGTGCGGGTGAAGCGCAGGATCAGCGCCGAATTCGGGATGCCGAGCGCGATGGCCGGCAGCACCAGATGGCGCATCCGCTCCAGCAGATCGGCCTCGGGCGGGCCGTAACCGGCAACCGGGAACCAGGCATGGTCGACCGCCAGATACTTGATCAGCGTCAGCCCGATCCAGAAGCTCGGCACGCTGGCCGCCAGCATGGCGAGGCCCACGGCGGTCTGGTCGATCAGCCCGCCGCGCTTGGCCGCTGACAGGATGCCGATCGGCACGCCGATCAGCATGGCGATCCCAACCGACATCATCGTCAGCAGCCCGGTCAGCTCCGACCGCTCGGCCAGCGCCTGCGCCACCGGACGGTTCAGGAAGATGGACTCGCCGAGGTCGAAGCGGATGATCTGCCCGAGATAGAGCAGGAACTGCGTCAGCAGCGGCTCGTCGAGCCCCAGCCGGCCGCGCAGCGCCGCGATGTCCTCCGGCGTGGCGGAGGAACCCAGCATGACGGCGGCGGGATCTCCCGGCACCACGCGGGCGATCACGAAGACCACCATGGCGACGAGCAGCATGACGACCATCATGCCGGCGAACCGGCGGACGATGTAAACGAGCATGGTTGCGGTCCCAGACCGAAGGGAAATTCGCGAACGAGTGATCCCCTCTCCCCGGGGGAAGAGGGGGATTACCGGCAAGAGGTCCTAGTTCCGACTTCAGCCCTTCAGGTCGGTGTTCCAGAAGAAGGGCCAGGGCGTCGGCGTGTAGCCGGTCAGCTTGTCGCTGCTGGCGGCGAGGTTGTAGAAATCGCCGACCTTGATGCTCGGCACCTCGCTGTAGAACAACGTCTGCAGCGTCACCCACTTCGCCTTGCGGGCGGCCGGGTCCATCTCGCGGTTGAAGGTGGCGAGCGCCTCGTGCTTGGCCGGGCTGTCCCACCAGCCGGGATAGCTGGGGTTCAGCACCGTGATCAGCGACGGTTCCGGCACGAAGGTGTGATAGGTGAAGAAGGCGTCCCACGCCTTCTCGTCGCCGCGGCGCTGCAGCAGCGTCGCCCAGTCCAGAACCTGCAGGTCGACCTTGAAACCGGCCATTTCGAGCTGGGCCTGCGCCACCATGCTCATCTTGTACAGGAACTCGTACTGGACCGAGGTCATGATGCGGATCGGCTCGCCCTTGTAACCGGCGGCCTTCAGCAGGTCTGCTGCCTTGCCGGCGGCATGGTCGCTGTAGGGCTTGGCGCTGGCCGCGTCGTAATAGGGCGTGCCCTGGGCGTAGATCGACCCCTCCGCCTGGACGAAGGCGGAATCGCCGAAGCCGGCCAGCAGCATGTCGTTCGGCTCCAGCGCCGCCAGCACCGCCTGACGGATCTTCTGGTTCGCCATGACACCGGTCTTGGTGTTCATGATCATCAGCGGGAAGCCGAAGGGCTTGACGATCACCGGCTTGACGCCGGCGGCGTCCTTGATGCGCGGCAGGGTTTCCGCCGGCAGGCTGTCGGCGAACTGGTATTGGCCGGCCAGCACGCCCGACACGCGGGTGGCGGCGTTCGGCACCGGGACGAAGCGCACCTCGCCGATGACGGCCTTGCGGCTGCCGGCATAGCCGCTGGGCGTGCCGGTGGGAGAGGCGTAGCCGTCGTGGCGCACCAGCCGGATATACTGGTCGGGCTTGTGTTCCAGCAGCTTGTAGGGGCCGGTGCCGATCAGCGATTTCAGCGCGCCCGGCCCGTCGATCACCGATTTCGGCACGATGGCGGCGGCGCCGTTGTTCATCGCCAGCAGCGCGGTCAGCGGCGCGAAGGGCTCCTTCAGCGCGATGACGACGGCGTCCGCACCCTTGGCGGCGATGCTCTCCACCAGCGGGGCGACGGTCTTGCCGCGCGGCGAGGCCTTGGTCCAGTGATCCAGCGAGGCGACCACGTCGTCGGCCGTGACGGTGCTGCCGTCATGGAAGGTGACGCCGCTGCGCAGCGGGATGGTGTAGGTCTTGCCGTCCGCCGACACCTGCGGCAGGGCCGACGCCACCAGCGGGGCCAGCTTCCACTCGCCGTCGAAGGTGAACAGCGTCTCGAACATATGCTGGGTGATGATGCTGACGAGGTCGGAGGTGGTGCCGATCGGGTCCAGCGTCGGCGGCTCGCCGATGGTGGCGACGGTGACGACCGACGCACCACCCTGCTGCGCCAGCGCCGGCGTGGTCCAGGTTCCCAGGATTCCAGAGGAAAGCCCGCCAGCGGCCAGTGTCGTGCCGAGGGCGGTGTTGAACAGACGTCGCGTGATCCCTGTCATTTCTGCCTCCCCGACCGTTTGTCCGAAATATCGGACATCGGTCTTGTATTCCAGACAAGGAAACGGTATATCGGACAAACACCACTGGCAAGCTGAAAATCCGCGTGGTAATCGGTTGTGGGACGGCAGGGAGCGCGGATCGGATGAAGAGCAGTGGCGTGATGGAAAAGCAGGGGGCGGAAAAGCAGGCGGAAGAGAGGTCGACGGGCCGCGCCCGCGGCATCGACCGCGTCATCGCGCTGATGGAGCATCTGCACAGCCGGCGCGCCCCGACGCGCATCGCCGACATCGCGCGCGACACCGGCACCCCGCGCTCCACCATGTACGAGCTGGTCAACACGCTGGTGGAGGCGCGCTGGCTGGAACTGCGCGACGGCGACGGCACGGTCTATTTCGGGCCAGCGATGCATTATTACGGCAGCGATTACCTCGACAGCGTCGATTTGATCCGCAAGGCGCGGGTGGAGGTCGCCCACATCGCCGAGACGGTGGGGGAGACGGCGCAGTTCTGCACGCTGGACGGCGACAAGTATCTGGTCGTGCTGAATGAACCGGGCCGACGCATGTTCCGCATCAGCTCCGAAATCGGCATCAAGGTGCCGATCCCCTGGACGGCGTCCGGCCGGCTGCTGGTCGATCACATGGCCGCCGACGAGATCCGGCGCTTCATCCCGCCCGAGGATTTTGTCCTGCCCGACGGCCGCCGCATCGCCGAGGACGAGTTCCTGGAGGACATCGGCCGCGCCCGCACCCAGGGCTATGTCCGCACCACGGCGCTGGTCGACCGCTTCACCACCTGCCTCGCCGCGCCGGTCCGCGATCCGGCCGGCCGCTGCATCGCCACCATCTGCTTCGTCGTCCCGGCCGACACGACGGAAGAGGCGCAGCAGGGAATGATCGACACGCTGAAGGCCAGCGCGGAAAGGCTGTCGCCCGGACGGCTCTGACCGGTCGTCCGCCGAGGCCGTTGTCCGCTCGCACGATATCGTTCGGCTTGCCGTACCTCCGTGAACCCAAGTGTGGAATTTGTCGTTCGGCCGCGTGCTGGTGACGGAAATGTTCTAGACTGTACCGGCAGGGGAAACCCCTTGGATGGTGATCTGCGCATCCCGATGAGTCCCGGGCCGTACCATATGGGATGATGTCGGGATGATGGCTGTTCCATCACCCTTGAGGCGCCCGCCAAACCTTCAGAACGCGAGGTCGCAATGGACGCTCCGATCAATTCTGACTTCCCTCTCCGGCCAATCGGTACCGCGGAGGAACTCATGGATGTCGCTGTCGGGATGGAGCACGAGGCGGCTCTGCGCTATGGGCAGCTTGCCGGGATTGTCGCGCGGCAGGGAAAATCGGAACTTGCGGCCCTGTTCGGGCGCTTGGCCGAATTGGAAAAGGCGCATGAGGACGAGTTGACCCAATGGGCCGAGCGTGACGGCCTGCGCGCACCGCAGCCGGTGCGGTTCGATTGGCGGATGCCGGAGACCTTCGATCAGGCAGAGGGCGCCCAACTGTTCGGCCCCTACGAAGCCCTGGCGGTTGCCGTGCGCAATGAGGAGCGGGCCTTTGCCTTCTACACCTACGTCGCCGCGTCGGCGCTGACCGAAGAGGTCCGGCGCCGGGCCGAAGGGATGGCCCGCGAAGAACTGGAGCATGTCAGCCTGTTGCGCCGGTGGCGCCGCGAAGCCTTCCACGCCTCCCGGCAACCCAGACGTCGCACCCCCCGCACGCTGGAGGAACTGTTCGCGCTGTCCGCGGCCATGGAGATCGCATCGGCCGAGGTCAATGATGCGGCCGCGGCGGCCGTCGGGGCCTCCGGTGCCGTGGAGGCGGCGGCCGTGCTGCGCCGGCTTGCCGACAAGGCCCGTGGTCACGCCGGTGGGGCCGCGTCCAATGTTCCGGGAAGCGATGCCGCCGAGGGTGCCCGGGCCTCCGGACTGCTTCGCCCGGGCTTGCTGACAGCGGAGGGGGCCGTGCGCCTGTCGATCCAGGACGCCGAAGAGATCCTCGACACCTATCTCGCCGCAGCCGAGCATGCGACCGAGGAGACCCTGCTCAACGAAGCCCAGAAATTGGCCGAGCAGTCCTTGGGCCGCCTTGCACTGACCCGGTCCCTGCTGGCGGACCCGGACAGGGCCTGAAGGAACGCCGAAGTCGCGCGCCAGCGGCTGGTGTCAGGTGGATCCTGGCACCAGCGCCCCCGGTTCACCGGGTGACTATTCGCCCTTCGGCTCGAAGCGATAGCGGAAGTCGCAATGGTCGGCGCCCTGCATGATGGTCTGCGTGCGCTTCATCGTGATGCGCGGATCGTAGCCGGTGCAGAAGGCGGCGTCCCGGTTGCAGGACAGCAGGTGCCCGATCGGCCCCAGCCCCATCTCCTGGTACATCTCGGCGTAGCGGCAGCGCGTGACGTTGTAGTCGAAATGGGTTTCGTCCTGCCGTTTCACCTCCAGCTGCAGCGCGTCGTCCTTGGTCCAGAGCGGCTGTAGATCGGTGAAGCTCTTCAGGCTGGTGCCCTCCGGCTCGGTCGCGGCGAAGGATTGGGCGGCGGCCAGGGCCGCCTTGGTGATCGCGGCGCCCAGGATCTCCTGCGCCGTGGCCTCGCCCAACCGGGCGACCATCTCCTCATAGACCGGTTTCAGGATTTCCGCCTCGATGCGGCGGCGTTCCAGGATGCCCAGGGTTTGGGTCCCCTTAGTTTGGCTCATGGCAGGCTTCCTTCCGTCAGGTGGCGCACCGGCTGGATCCAGCCGTCGAAGCGTGGCGCCGGGAAATCGTGGGAATTGCACAAGAGGCAGTTCAGCCGGCTTTCGGCAGAACGGTCTCGGCCAGCCGCACCCAATAGCTGGCGCCGATCGGCAAAACCGCGTCGTTGAAGTCATAATGCGGGCTGTGCAGATTGCGCCCCTGATCGGACGGACCCGCGCCGACCCAGATATAGCAGCCCGGCCGCTTTTGCAGCATGAAGGAGAAATCCTCCGCTCCCATGCTGGGCATCGGGTCCAGATCGAGGGCGTCTTCCCCGACCACGCGCGCCGCCGCTTGCCGCGCCAGTTCGGTTTCTTCGACGCTGTTGGTGGTCGGCGGATAGCGCCGCTCATAGCGCAGGCTGGCCTCGACACCGAAGCCGCCGGCAATGGCGGTCGCGACCTCGCCCATGCGGCGCTGAACCAGATCCTGAACCTCCGGCCGGAAGGTCCGCACCGTGCCGCGGAGAACGGCGGTGGCCGGCAGGACATTCCACGTATCGCCGGCGTGGAACTGGGTGACGCTGACCACGGCCGAATCGATGGGATGGACGCTGCGGGCGGCGATGGTCTGCCAGCCGGACACGATCTGGCTGCCCACCATGATCGTGTCGGTTCCCATATGCGGCATGCCGGCGTGGGTGCCCCTGCCGGTCAGGGTCAGTTCGAAGATGTCGTAGGCGGCCATCAGCGGTCCGGGGCGCAGCGCGATGCGGCCGACCGCCAGCCCCGGCCAATTGTGCATACCGAAGACCTTTTCCACCGGAAAACGGTCGAACAGCCCTTCCTCCACCATCACACGTCCGCCGCCTTCATTCTCCTCGGCCGGCTGGAAGATGAAGGCGATGGCGCCTTGGAAAAGGCTGGGATTTTCGGTCAGGTGGCGGGCCGCACCCAGCAGCATCGCCGTATGTCCGTCATGCCCGCAGGCGTGCATGCGTCCCGGATTGCGCGAACTGTGGGGCAGGTTGGTTTCCTCGTGGATGTGCAGCGCATCCATGTCGGCGCGGAAGCCGACCATGGGGCCCTCGCCATTGCGCAGGATGCCGACCACCCCGGTCCTGGCGAGACCGCGGTGAACCTCCAGCCCGAAGGAGGCCAGCTTTTCCGCCACGAAATCGCTGGTCCGCTGCTCCTCGAAGGCGGTTTCCGGATGGGCGTGCAGATCGCGCCGCCATTCCGTCATGTCCGCCGTCAGCCTGTCCATCCCCGTCGCCATCCCGTCCATCGGCCCGTCCTCTTGTTCGGGAAAAATCCTGTTCCAATCCTGCCCAACTTATACCGGAACCGAAACGGTCTATTTCGCCCGGGACGCCCGCTGTCCTTTCGTGATGGGGGGTCGGGGAGGGCTGCTCCCATTCGCGTCGGGAGCCATGCGTCGGCCGGATCCTGTCCAATGGGATCTGGTAAAGGCGCCCGACGACGATTAGCTTGTGAAGCAAACTAATGAGACTCATCCCGGCGGCCTGTGGCTGCGGACGGGGAGGAAGGGATAGGGCGCCATGTCGAAAGCGATGCGCATCCATCAGGGAAGCTTCGGCCGCGTCGCCCTGCTGGACATGGACAACGCGCTGATCCATCACGCGCATCCCCATTGCCATGTACTCATCAAGGCGTCCGGCGCCGACACCCGCTTCGCGGTGGGGGAGCAGCTCTATCCGCTGCGCGACGACACCGCGGTGCTGGTCAACAGCTGGGAGGCCCATTCCTATGCCCATCAGCCGGGCGCTCCGCGCACCGTGATCCTGGCGCTGTACATCGAGCCGCGCTGGCTCGGCGCCATGCAGCGGGAACTCAACGCCAGCGGCAATCCCGGCTTCTTCGCGCACTCCTGTGGCGAGCTGACGCCGCACATCCGCCGGCTGGCCGACCGCATGGCGGCGGAGCTGCTGTATGACGACCCGTCGGGCGAGCGGATGGAGGAGGCGCTGTTCGACCTGATGATCGCCATCATCGACCGCTTTTCCGAATGGCGGAGGCTGGGCGTCACGCGCTACGCCGTCCCGGCGGCCGGCGATTTCCGCATCCGGAAGGCCATCCGTTTCATGAGCGGGACGCTGGGCGAGGAATTCGATGCCGGCCGGGTCGCCGCCGCCGCCGGACTGTCGCGCGCCCACATGTTCCGGCTGTTCCAGCAGACGATGGCGATCACCCCGGCGCTCTATTTCAACGTGCTGCGGATGGAGGCGGCCATCGACGCCATGGCCGCCGGGCTGGAGAGCGCAACCGAAGTGTCCGGCCGGCTTGGCTTTTCGGCGCCCAGCCATTTCAGCCGCTTCTTCCGCAACCACCAGGGCGTGACGCCCACCGAATACCGCCGCGTCGTCAATCTGGTCGACCGGGCAGGCGGGGGGCCGCCCGAGGCCGGGCATGCATGAAAATGAGACGCTAGGGTAAATCGCGACACTCCACGGTAAAAGCTTTGCTGGGCGAACGGTCTAGTCTTCTCCGGTAACCGGAGGATGACGATGACGGCCCCGCAGACCGCCACGCAGACCGTTGAAATCAAAGCAAGTCCGGCGCCATTCGTCGGCCGCGCGATGCCGCGGGTCGAGGATGCGGCGCTGCTGACTGGCGTCGCCCGCTATGCCGACGATCTGCCGGTGAAGCCCGGCACCCTGCATGCGGCCATCCTGCGTTCGCCGCACGCTCATGCGGACCTGCTGGGCATCGACATCGCCGCCGCCCTGGCGGTGCCCGGCGTCGCCGCCGTGGTGACCGGGGCCGATGCCAAGCGCCATGCCAGCGCGTTCCTGGTCGGCGTTCGTGCGCCGATGGAGCATTGGTGCCTCGCCATCGATCGCGTGCGCCATGTCGGCGAACCGGTGGCGGTGGTGCTGGCCGACAGCCGCTATCTGGCCGAGGATGCGCTCGACCGCATCGAGGTGCGCTACCGCCCGCTGCCGCCGGTGACGTCGATCACTCAGGCGCTGGAGGACGGATCGGAGCCGCTGCATCCGGCGGTGGGCTCCAACCTCGTCAACAGCCGCAGCTTCCGCTACGGCGATCCCGAGGGTGCTTTCACCAAGGCCGCCCGCACCGTGTCGGTCGAGGTCGAGTATCCGCGCAATTCCTGCACCCCGATGGAGTGCTTCGTCGTCCTCGCCGATTACGACGCGGCCGAGGATGCCTACGAAGTGCTGTCGAACTTCTCCGGTCCCTTCGCCGTCCATCCGGTGATGGCGCGCGCGCTGAACGTGCCGGGATCGCGGCTGCGGCTGAAGACGCCGCCCCATTCCGGCGGCAGCTTCGGCAACAAGCAGGCGGTGTTTCCCTATGTCGTGCTGATGGGGCTGTGCGCCCGCGTCGCCGGCCGTCCGGTGAAGTGGGTGGAGGACCGGCTGGAGCATCTGATGGCCGCCACCTCCGCCACCGCGCGGCGCATGCGCATCGACGCGGCGGTGGAGCCGGACGGCCGCATCCTGGCGCTGCGGATGGAGCAGACCGAGGATTGCGGCGCCTACCTGCGGGCGCCGGAGCCGGCCTCGCTCTACCGCAATCACGGCAACCTGACCGGCGCCTACGACATTCCCCATCTGGCGGTGACCAACCGCATCGTCGTAACCAACAAGACGCCGACCGGCCTCAACCGCGGCTTCGGCGGCGGGCAGCTCTATTATGGGCTGGAGCGGCTGATGAACCGCGTGGCGGCGGAGCTGGGGTTGGACCCGCTCGACGTCATCCGGCGCAATCTGGTGGCGGCCGACGCCATGCCCTACCGCACCGCATCGGGCGGGACGCTCGACAGTGGCGATTACCGCGCGACGCTGGAACAGGCGGTGCGCGAAGGAGCGCTCGACGCGCTGAAGGCGCGGCGTGACGCGTTGCGGGCGGAGGGGCGGATCTACGGCATCGGCTATGCCGCCGTGGTGGAGCCGTCGATCTCCAACATGGGCTACATCACCACCGTGCTGACCGCCGATGAACGGCGCAAGGCCGGGCCGAAGAACGGCGCGCAGGCGACCGCCAGCGTCGCCGTCGATCCGACCGGCGGCGTGTCGGTGACGGTGGCCTCCGCCCCCCAGGGGCAGGGGCACCGCACCGTGCTGGCCCAGGTGGTGGCCGACGTCTTCGGCCTGCGCGTCGAGGACATCCGCGTCAACACTGACCTCGACACCGGCAAGGACGCCTGGTCGATCGCGTCGGGCAACTATTCCAGCCGCTTCGCCGGGGCGGTGGCGGGGGCGGCCCAGGTGGCGGCGACCCGGCTGCGTGGCCGGATGGCGGCGCTGGTCGCCGGCCAGCTGAATTGCCGGGCCGACGATGTGCGCTTCGCCGGCGGCAAGGTCTTCTCAGACGCCAACCCGGACAACAGCCTGTCCTTCTCCCGCGTCGCCGCCGCCGGCCACTGGGCGCCGGGAACGCTGCCCGACGGGCAGGAGGCGGCGCTGCGCGAGGCCGCCTTCTGGACGCCCGAGCCGCTGAAGGCGCCGACCGACGCCGACCACATCAACAGCTCGGCCTGCTACGGCTTCATCTTCGACTTCTGCGGCGTGGAGATCGACCGGACGACGGGCGCGGTGCGGATCGACCGCTACGTCACCATGCACGATGCCGGCCGGCTGCTGAACCCGCTGCTGGTGGAAGGCCAGATCCTCGGCGGCTTCGCCCACGCCGTCGGCACCGCGCTGTACGAGGAATATGCCTATGGCGACGACGGCCGCTTCCTGTCCGGCACCTTCGCCGACTATCTGGTGCCGACCGCCTGCGAGGTGCCGGTGCCCGTCATCCTCCACCGTGAAAGCCCGTCGCCGGTGACGCCGCTCGGCGCCAAGGGGGTGGGGGAGGGGAATTGCATGAGCACGCCGGTCTGCCTCGCCAACGCGGTGGCCGATGCTCTATTGGCGGTTTCCGTGGACGAGGTGCCATCCCTGCCGATCACCCCCGCCAAGCTGGCGGCGCTGATCCATCCGCCGGAACCGCCACGCCCGGCGTCTGCAGCCGGTTCCAGGGAAAGTCCGCCGCCGATCGCCGCACCGGGCGGCCGCGGCCTGACCGGAGAGGGCAGCCGCGAGGTGCCGGCGACGCCGGAACAGGTCTGGGCCATCCTGCTCGATCCCAAGGAATTGGCGACGCTGCTGCCCGGCTGCGAGGCGCTGGACCTCGTCGGTCCCAACGCCTACCGGGCGGAGGTGGTGGTCGGCATCGGCCCGGTGCGCGGCCACTACACGGCGGAGGTGGCGTTGTCCGACCTCGACCCGCCCAAGGCACTGACCCTGACCGGCAGCGGCACCAGCGCGCTGGGATCGGGCAGCGGCACCGGGCATGTCACGCTGGAGCGCACCGCCACCGGCACGCGCGTCACCTACCGCTACAGCGCGTCGGTGGGCGGCAAGGTCGCCGCGGTCGGTGGCCGGATGCTCGACAGCGCGTCGCGCCTGCTGATCGGCCAATTCTTCGAGAAGCTGGTCGCCCGCGCCGGTGGCTCTGCTGCACCGACCGAACTCCCGTCACTTCTGGCGCGCCTGCTGCGCCTTCTAGGTCTCAAGCGATGAAACCGGCGTCCTTCGACTATTTGCGACCGGCGACGGTCGCCGATGCGCTGGCGGCGTTGGCGGCCGGGGGCGACGAGGCCCGCGTGATCGCCGGCGGCCAGTCCTTGATGCCGATGCTGAACATGCGGCTGGTGCAGCCGCGCCTGCTGATCGATCTGGGCCGGCTGGAGGAACTGCGCACGCTGCGGGCCGAGAATGGCTGGCTGACCGTCGGCGCCACCGTCACCCAGGCCGAGGTGCTGGCCCGTCCGACCCTGGCGCGGGAGGTGCCGCTGCTGGCCGCCGCCCTGCCGTGGGTCGGCCATTTCCAGACCCGCAACCGCGGCACACTCTGCGGCTCCGTCGCCCATGCCGACCCGAGTGCCGAGACGCCGCTCTGTCTGGTCGCCACCGGCGGCGAGGTGGTGCTGCGCAACCTGCGCCGCCGCCGCACCGTCCTCGCCGCTGATTTCTTCCTGGGGCCGCTGACCACGGTGAAGGCGGCGGACGAGATCGTCGAATGCGTCCGCTTTCCGCTGGCCCGACGGGGCAGCGGCCATGCCTTCCGCGAGGTGTCGATGCGGCACGGCGACTTCGCCATCACCGCCTGCGCCGCCACGGTGGATGGGGAGCGCGCCAGCCTCGCCGTCGGCGGGGTGGCCGACCGGCCGACGTTGCGGTCCTGGCCGCTCGCCGCCGGCGGGCTGCCGCCGGACCTCGACGAGGCGCTGAACGCCTTCGCCTGGGATCTCGGCGGCGACGATGACCAGCACGCCACCGCGCGCTACCGCCGCGACCTCGTCCGCCGGATCGGCCGCACCGTCCTTGAGGAAGCCCTCTCATGCCGCCGCTGAAATCCACATCGCCGCTTGGGGCCGAGACGCGCCATGCCGTCTCCATCGTCCTGAACGGCACGCCGCGCACCGGCCATGCCCATCCGCGCCTGCTGCTGAGCGATTTCCTGCGCCACGAGCTGGGCGCCCACGGCACCCGTGTCGGCTGCGAACATGGGGTGTGCGGTGCCTGCACCGTCCGCATCGACGGCGTGGCGGTCCGCGCCTGCCTGACGCTGGCGGTGCAGGCCGACGGCCGGCGCATCGACACGGTCGAGGGGCTGTCGCAATCCAACGGGAGTCGCATGACGGCGCTTCAGGAGGCGTTTCGCCGGCATCACGCCCTGCAATGCGGCTTCTGCACGGCCGGCATCCTGATGTCGCTGACCGATTACCTGGACCGCAACCCCAAACCCACCGAAGAGGAGCTACGCGACATGCTGAGCGGCCATCTTTGCCGCTGCACCGGCTATGCCGGCATCGTCCGCGCCGTGATGGAGGTCACGGGCCAGACGGTGAAGGAGGTCGCCCATGTTTGACCTCGGCCGCAGCATCCTGGCCAGCGCGGAACGCAGCCCCGACGCGGTCGCCATCGTCGACGGCGACCTGCGGCTGACCTACGCGCAATGGCTGGAGCGCATCCGCCGGCTGGTCGGCGCCTTCGACCGGCTCGGCCTGCATCCCGGCGACCGCATCGCCACCGCGCTGCAGAACACGCACGAGATGGCGACCATCCATTGGGCCTGCCAGCTCGCCGGCATCGCCGTCGTGCCGCTGAACTGGCGGGTGAAGCCGGACGAACTGGATTATTGCCTGCCCGATGCCGAGGTGCGCACCCTGTTCTATCAGGACGTGTCGGCCGACGCCGTCCGGACCTCCGCCGCGGCGCGGGCGCTGCCCCGCATCGCGGTCGGCGATCCGGTCGATGCCGGCGACCACCGCTTCGCCGATCTGCTGGACAGCGAACCGGCTGCGGCGCAGCCCCGCGCAACGGCGGAGCATGTCTCGCTGTTCCTCTACACCTCCGGCACCACCGGCAAGCCCAAGGGCGTGCCGCGCCGTCACCGGACCGAGCGCGCCTCCGCCATCGCCCATGTCGCCCAGAACTGCTACCGCCGGGGCGAGCGGACGCTGGGGGTCATGCCGCTCTACCACACGATGGGGGTGCGCTCGCTGCTGGCGATGGCGCTGGTCGACGGCTGCTTCGTCTGCCTGCCGCGCTTCGACACCGGACGCGCGCTGGACCTGATCGCGGCCGAACGGCTGAGCTGCCTCTATCTGGTGCCGACGCTCTACCACGATCTGCTGGCCGACCCGAAATTCGCGAGCACCGACGTGTCGTCGGTGCGCAAGCTGGGCTTCGCCGGGGCGTCGATGACCGACGGCCTGCTGAAGCGGCTGGACGCCGCCTTCCGGCCCGAGCTGTTCGTCAACCATTACGGCTCGTCCGAGATCTACACCTTCACCATCGACCAGAACGCCCCGGCCAAGCCGGGATCGGCCGGCAAGGCGGCGCTGAACCAGCGCATCCGCATTGTCCGTCTCGGCAGCTTCGATCCTGACGCGTGCGCCGCGGCCGGGGAGGAGGGCCAGATCGTCGCCGACCTGTCCGGCGACGAATCCTTCGAAGGCTATTGGAAGCGGCCGGACGCCGACGCCAAGGCGCTGCATGCCGGCTGGTACTTCACCGGCGACATCGGCTTCCTCGACGCCGACGGCGACCTGTTCGTCACCGGCCGGGTCGACGACATGATCATCACCGGCGGCGAGAACGTCTCGCCGGTCGAGATCGAAAGCGTGCTGTCGCTGCATGACGGCGTGCTGGAGGTGGCGGTCGCCGGCCTGCCCGACGAGCGCTGGGGCCAGCGGGTCGTCGCCTTCGTCAAGCGCGCCCGCGGCGTCGAGGCCAGGGATCTGGATGACCATTGCCGCACCTCCGGCCTCGCCAATTTCAAGCGCCCGCGCGAGTACGTCTTCCTCGACGAAATCCCGAAATCGCCGGTCGGCAAGATCCTGCGCCGCAAGCTCCAGGCTGGCGAATTCACCCTGGAACAGCATCCGACCGTCTCCTGACTTCAGTCCTTCCAAGGAGTTTCCGACCGTGACCCCCTACCGTTTCGACAGCACCGACCGCCTGCTCGCCGACCTCGACGGCTTCCGCGTGGAGATTGACGAGGCCAAGGAACGCGCCGACATCGTGCTGCACCGTCCGCCCTTCAACATCGTCAGCATGCTCCAGCGCGACCAGTTCGCCGCGGTGTTCGCGGCGCTGGACCGCGATCCCAAGGTGCGGGTGATCGTCCTGCGCGCCGAGAGCGAGAACTTCTCGTCGGGCGGCAACATCGCCGGCTTCATGGAGAAGTCGGCGGAGCATGTGTCGGAGCTGGCGGTCAACATCGCCGCCCCCGAACGCTGCCGCAAGCCGGTGATCGCCCAGGTCCGCGGCTATTGCTTCGGCGTCGGCTTCGAGCTGTCGCTGGCCTGCGATTTCCGCATCGTGTCGGAGACCGCGCAGTTCGCCCTGCCGGAAATGCGCATCGGCATGATCCCCGGCTCGGGCGGCTCGGCCCGCCTGCTGCACATGATCGGCATCTGCCGGACCAAGGACATGGTGATGCGGGCCAAGCGCATCCCCGGCCGTCAGGCCGCCGACTGGGGCTTCGTCACCGACTGCGTCGCCGATGTCGAACTGGAAGCGACCGTCGCCGCCCTGGTCGATGAACTGCGCGGCTTCTCGCCGCTCGCCCAGCGCACCATCAAGGGCGTGCTGAACAGCGGCAACAACGTCTCGGTCAACGGCGCCATCGAGATCGAGGGGCAGGCCTACGGCCGCCTGCGCGGCTCGGAGGACTTCAAGGAGGGCGTCGCCTCCTTCCACGAAAAGCGCAAGCCGGTCTTCAAGGGCGTCTGACCGACGCCTCCAAGCATGGGCAACACAGGGAGGAAACAAGAATCATGACCAAGACCACGCTTCTCGCCACCGCGGCGCTCGTCCTGCTCGGGCTCGCCGGGGCCGCGTCCGCCGCCGAACCGATCCGCATCGGGGTGGTGACCCCGCTGTCGGGCACCTACGCGCCGATCGGCCAGCAGGTCCGCTGGGGCCTGGAACTGGCGACGAAGGAGGTCAACAACGCGGGCGGCATCCTCGGCCGTCAGGTCGAATTGCTGTTCGAGGACGAGGAGGCCAATCCCGCCGTCGCCACCCAGAAGGCGGAGAAGCTGTTCCAGGTCAACAAGGTCGATTTCCTGACCGGCACCGTCAATTCCGGCTCCACCCTGGCGGTCGGCCAGCTTGCCGAGCGCAACGGCCGGCTGATCGCCACCACCGTCTCCTTCTCCGACGCCATCACCACCGACAAATGCTCGCCCAACGTCTTCCGGGTGAACGCGCGGGCGGGGCAGCAGTCGGCGGCGCTGGCGGAGTGGCTGGCCAAGGACAAGCCGAAGGCCAAGGTCTATTATCTCGGTCCCGACTACGAGATGGGCCGGTCCACCGTCGCGGCCTTCAAGTCGGCGGCGGAGAAGACCGGGGCGCAATCGACCGGCGAGGTCTTCGCGCCGCTGGGCAGCAAGGATTACTCGCAGTATTTCGGCCAGCTCCGCGCCGCGCGGCCCAGCGTGCTCTACACCTCCACCGCCGGTAACGACACCGTCCGGCTGCTGACCCAGATGAGCGAATACGGGCTGCTGCGCAACCTGACCATCGTCGGCGCGTCCGGCACCGTCACCGCCCAGAACATCGGCGCCATCGGCAAGGCGGCCGACGGCTTCGTCACCGGCGTCGGCTATTCGGCGGAACTGGCGACGCCCGAGAACAAAGCCTTCGTTGCCGCCTTCCGCAAGGCCTACGACACCGCCCCCGACCTTTACGGCGCCGACAGCTACGGCCTGATCGACTTCTTCAAGGCGGCGGTGGAAAAGGCCGGCGGCACCGACACCGACGCATTGCGCAAGGCGATGGAAGGGCTGAGCTGGACCACGCCGCAGGGCACCAAGACCATGCGGGCCGGCGACCATCAGGCGGTCCAGGACATGTACGCCGTGCGCATCTCGTCGGACGGCACCAACAACCGCTTCGACGTGGTCGGCACCGTTCCGGGCGAGAAGGCCATCGGGCCGGACCTCTGCACCCGCTTCTGAGGACGCAGTCAAGGAGCCGATGGCCATGGCCGATCTCATCGACTATCTGCAATTCGTCCTGGCGCCGCAGGCGCTGAACGGTCTGTCGCTCGGGGTTGCCGTCGTTCTGATGGCGCTGGGCCTGACCATCATCTTCGGGCTGCTGGACGTCATCAACATGGCCCATGGCGAATTCTACGCCGTGGGCGCCTTCCTGTCCCTGACCCTGGCCGGGCTGGGGATCGGGTTCTGGGCGCTGCTGGTGCTGGTGCCGCTGCTGATGCTGCCGATCGGCTGGCTGGCCGAACGCTGGCTGATCGCGCGCGTCTTCCACAGCCGCGACCGCCACATCCTGACCCTGCTGCTGACCTTCGGGCTGGGGATGATCCTGGAGGATCTGCTGAAGCTGGTCTATGGACCCAACACCCTGCGGCCCGAGAATCCGATCGAGGGCGGCACCGAGATCCTCGGCATGTTCCTGCCGAACTATCGCCTGTTCCTGATCGGCTTCGGCCTCGCGCTGATCGGCGCGGTCTGGCTGGTGGTCTTCCGCACCGGGCTTGGCGCCATGGTCCGGGCGGCCGCTTTCGACAAAGACATGGCCTCGTTGCTGGGCGTGCCGGTGCGCCGCGTCTATGCCGGCACCTTCGCCTTCGGGGTGGCGCTGGCCGGGCTGGCCGGCGTGCTGCTGGCGCCGATCTATTCGGTGTTTCCGACCATGGGGCGCGACTTCATCCTGATGGCCTTCACCGTGGTGATCGTCGGCGGCATGGGGTCGATCCAGGGGGCGGTGATCGCCGGCCTGCTGCTGACCCAGGTGCAGGCGCTGTCCAGCCTCTACATCTCGCCGGTGTGGTCGGACCCGCTGGTGTTCGGGATCATGGTGCTGGTGCTGATGGTTCGGCCGCAGGGCCTGTTCGGGAGGCTCGGACATGCCTGAGGCCACTCTGCGTACCCTGTCCGACCCTGGCCGCGCCGGGCCGGCTTCTTGGTTTTCCCGTCTGGCCCCGGTCCATTGGCTGGCACTGGCCTTCCTGGCGGCGGCGCTGGGCTTCGCCGCGGTGACTTGGGTGACCGGCAACGGGTTCTACCTGCGCCTGGCGACCGAGGCGCTGATCTTCGCCGGGCTGGCGATGAGCGTCGACCTGCTGCTGGGCTATACCGGGCTGCTGTCGCTGGGGCAGGCGCTGTATTTCGGGCTGGGCGCCTATGTCTCGGCGCTCGTCCTGCGCGACGTCGCCCCCAGCTTCTGGCTGGCGATGGCGGCGGCCCTGCTCTCGGGCGGCGTGGCCGGCCTGATCGGCGGCGTCATCGCCAACCGGGTGAAGGGCGTCTATTTCGCCCTCATCACCTTCGGGCTGGCCCAGGTCGCCGCCAAGACCGTCTACAACACTCGCGCGCTGGGCGCGTCGGACGGGCTGATCGGCATCCCGCAGATCCAGGTCGGTTTCGGGTCATTCAGCCTCGACACCGCCGACCCGCTGTCCTTCTTCCTGCTGGTGCTGGGCCTGACCGTGGCCGCCTATGCCGGGCTGGCCTATCTGATGGACGCGCCGTTCGGGCGGACGCTGGCCGCCATTCGCGCCAACGAGAAGCGGGTGCCGTTCCTGGGCTTCAACGCCTGGCGCTACAAGCTGGCGGTCTATGTGCTGGCGGCCTGCGTCGCGGCGCTGGCGGGGGCGCTGTACCCGATGCTGCGCGGCTTCGTCTCGCCCGAACTGATGTTCTTCGAGACCTCCGGCAACGCCGTCATCACCGTCATCGTCGGCGGCGTCGGCACGCTGGTCGGGCCGGTGGTGGGCAGCCTGCTGCTGACCGCCCTGCGCTCGGTCGTCGGGTCCTGGACCGAGCATCACCTGATCGTCGTGGGGGTCATCTTCATGCTGTCCGTCATCTTCCTGCGCAAGGGGCTGGTCGGCGCCCTGCTGGCCCAACTGAACCGGCGTGCCGGACGCGACGAGGGGAGGACCGCGCCATGATGGCATCCTCCCTCAAGACCGTGGCGGCCGGCGAAGGCGGCGCCTGCGCCTTGGGTGTGCGCGACCTCTCGGTGAATTTCGGCGGGCTCCAGGCGGTGGCGGGCGTCGGCTTCGAGGCTGCCGCCGGACAGATCACCTCGGTCATCGGGCCGAACGGGGCGGGCAAGAGCACGCTGTTCAACCTGATCAGCGGCGCCATCCGCCCGACCGGCGGCCGGGTGACGTTGGATGGTACCGACGTCACCGGGCGGTCCCCCGACCGCCTGCTCGCCGCCGGACTGGCGCGGTCCTTCCAGATCACCAACCTGTTCTTCGAGCTGCCGGTTTTGGAAAACCTGCGGATCGCGGCGCAGGTGCTGGAGCGGCCCTGGCACGCGCTGCGCCCGGTCGGCCACAGCCGCCGCGCGCTCGCCAAGGCCGATGCGCTGCTGGAGCGCTTCGGCCTGTCGGCCAAGGCGCGTGAGCTTGCCGGCAACCTGTCGCACGGCGAACAGCGGCGGCTGGAGATCGCGGTGGCGCTGGCCGCCGAACCGCGGGTGCTGCTGCTGGACGAGCCGACCCAGGGCATGAGCCACGGCGACACCGCCGACACCGGCGGGCTGATCCGCTCGCTGGCCGGCGACCTGACGGTCCTGCTGATCGAGCACGACATCGGGCTGGTGATGAGCCTGTCGGACCATGTCGTCGTGATGGCCCAGGGCCGGAAGATCGCCGAAGGACCGCCTGCGGCGGTGCGCGCCGATCCCGCCGTTCAGGCCGCCTATTTCGGACACGGGTGACACCCATGCTTTCCATCGAGAACCTGCACGCGCATTATGGCCTCAGCCACGTCCTGCAGGGGGTGTCCCTGCAGGCCGGACCGGGCGAGGTGGTCGGGCTATTCGGCCGCAACGGTGTCGGCAAGACCACCATCCTGAAATCCATCGCCGGCTGGGTGCCGGCCAGTTCCGGGACGATCCGATATGGTGGCGTCGATCTGGCCGGGCAGACGCCCGATGCCATCGCCCGCCTCGGGCTTGGGCTGGTGCCGGAGGATCGCCGCATCTTCCCGGGCCTCAGCGTCGAGGAGAACCTGCGGCTGGGGCTGCGCCAGTGTCCCGGCCGGGCGCGCCGGGAGAATGAACAGGCGATCGCACAGGCCTTCGCCCGCTTCCCCCGTCTGGCCGAACGGCGGCGGCAGTTGGGCACCACCCTGTCCGGCGGCGAGCAGCAGATGCTGGCGATGGCCCGCGTGATGGTGGGCACGGCCAAACTTTTGCTGATCGACGAGCCGACCGAGGGCCTCGCCCCGATGATCGTGGACGAAATCTTCAGGATCATCATCGAGTTGAAGCAGGCGGGACTGACCATACTGCTGGTGGAGCAGAACATCCACCGCGCATTGGACGTCGCCGACCGGTTCTACGCGGTGGAACGGGGCCGGATCACGCTCCATGGAGAAGCTACGTCGTCCGCCGACCGCGCCCGGCTGATGGAGATGGTCGCCGTCTGAACCGGATGGCCGGCGCAGGAGTTCGCCGCCGTCGCCGTACAACGAACAAGCGCGGCCCGATGCCGCCGACGGGTTCATTGACGGAATGGCGACGACCATGGACGGGAACGCGACACGGCGTACCGACGGATTGCTGCGTCTTGCGGTTCAGCATCACAATGCCGGACAGAGCGAGCGGGCGGAGCGGTTTTGCCGCGAAATCCTGCGGATCGACCCGACGCATGGCGATGCCGCCCATCTGCTGGGCCACATCGCCTATCAGGACGGGCGCAGGACCGACGCCACCCGGCTGTTCGACACCGCGGCGCGGTCCAATGCGCTGGTCGGCTCCTACCATCTGGCGCTTGGCCAAGCACTGATGGAGGAGGGGCGGGTGGCCGCTGCACTCGCCAGTGCCCGCCGGGCTCTTGCCGTCAATCCTGACGATGCCGCCGCACTGTGCCTGCTGGGCTCCATCGCCGGGCGGCAGGGGCGGCCGGTGGTGGCGCTGCGCTGCTACCGCGCTGCGGCGCGTCTGGTGCCGAATGCGGCCGAACCGCGGCTCGGCATGGGGCGGGCGCTGGAGGATTTGCGGCAGGCCGGACCCGCCATCGGCTGCTACCGGCTGGCGGCAAAACTTCGGCCGCAGGATGGTGGCACCCGCGTCGCGCTGGCCAATGCGCTGCGCCGCTGGGGTGCGATAGCCGAGGCTGCCGCCACCTATAGGGACGCTATCGGGCTGGGAGCCGACAACGGGTCGGTCTGGGCCAATCTGGGCGCCACGCTTCAGGGGCTGGGCCGGTTCGGCGAGGCCGAAGGCGCCTATGTCGAGGCTCTGCGCCGCGAGCCCGACCATGCCGAGACCTGCAACAATCTTGGCCTGCTGCTGCATGCGCAGGGTCGCCATGAGGAGGCGCGGGCGCGGTTCCGCTCCGCGCTGGTGCTCGACCCGTGCCATGTTCCGGCGCTCGTCAACCTGGGGCTGGCGGACTCGGCGCTTGGGGACCTTGCCGGTGCCGAGCGGTGGCAGCGTCGTGCCATCGCCCGCGAGCCCGGCCGGGCGGAGGCATGGAACAATCTGGGTAATGCCTGCAAGACCCAGGGGCGGTGGGCGGAAGCCGAGCATTGCTGGAAACGCGCGTTGGCGCTGCACCCCGGCTTCGCCGATGCGCTGGGCAATCTCGGCGCCGACCTGTCGGACCGCGAGGCCTTCAGCCCGGCGGTGGCGCAGGTGCGCCGTGCCATCCGGCTGATGCCCGGCCATGCACCTTTGCACGCCGTGCTGGCCTATGCGCTGCACGGCGCCCAGAGCCCCGTCGAGGCCGACGTCGCCTGTCGCAAGGCGCTGGCGCTGGCGCCATCGTTGGCGGACCCGCTCTGCACCCTGGGTCTGGCGGAGCAGCGGCAAGGGCGCGCCGACGCTGGCCGCTGGTTCGAGCGCGCCGTCGCGGCGGCGCCCGGTCATGCGCTGGCCCGCTTCAACCGCGGCCTGCTGTCGCTGGAACGCGGCGCGCTGAGCGCCGGCTGGGCCGACTACGCCTTCCGCTTCAAGGCCGGACGCGTGCGGCCGGAGCGGCGCTTCACCATCCCCGAATGGACGGGCGAGCCGCTGGACGGCAAGCGCCTGTTCGTCTGGCGCGAGCAGGGGGTGGGGGACGAGTTCCTGTTCGCCTCCTGCTATCCCGACCTGATCAGGATGGCCGGCCGCGTGGTGATCGAATGCGAACGCCGGCTGGTGCCGCTGTTCGCCCGCTCCTTCCCGAAGGCGACGGTGCGTGCCGAACAGCCGCCCTGCGGCCAGATGGAGGCGGAGACGGTCGATTGCGACTATCACATTCCGGCCGGCTCGGTCCCGCGCCTGCTGCGCGAACGGCTGTCGGGCTTTCCGGCGCGGTCCTGCTGGCTGTTCGCCGACGGCAGCCGCGTCGCCGATTGGCGAGAGCGGCTGGATGGCGCGGGCGACGATCTGCGGGTCGGCATCAGCTGGCGCAGCCAGGTGATGACCGCCGACCGCCGCAGCGCCTATCTGCCGCTGGATGCCTGGGGACCAATCTTTGCGGTGCCCGGCGTCACCTTCGTGAACCTGCAGTATGACGAGTGCCAGCGCGAGATCCTGGCGGCGGAGCGCCGGTTCGGGCAGCCGATCTATGGCTGGACCGGGCTGGACCTGCGCGACGATTTCGAGGAGACGGCGGCGCTGGTATCGGCGCTCGACCTCGTCATTGCGCCGGCGAATTCGGTGGCGGAGCTGGCCGGCGCGTTGGGAGTGCCGATCTGGCGCTTCGGGCATCGGGATTGGACGCAACTCGGCACCGCCGGCCGGCCCTGGTACCCGTCGATGCGCCTGTTCCAGCCGCTGGGTGGGCAGGGGCTTGAACAGGCGCTGGAGCGGATCGCGACGGAGTTGCGGCGGGTGGCGGGGGGCTGAGCGGCCTACATCAGCCGCGGCGGCTGATCGCCATCCTCGTCGAAGGTCCGGTTGGACGGCGGCAGGCGGAAGGCGGCAGCGAAGATGCGGTCGGCAAGATCCGGGGGCGGGCGGTCTTCCGATTGCCCGAGCGCCAGTTCCATCGTCACCATTTCGTCCAGCATCGCCTGCGCCCTGACCGAACGCAGAAGAAGGCGCCGCGCGTCCCTGGCCGCATCGGCCGGCCAGAGGGCGAGGTCGCCTCCATAGCGATCGAGCCGATCGCGAAACTCCTCATCCGTCATCGAATGAATCCCTGGCCGCCTGCGCACTGGCGCGCAGCAGCAGCCGGAGCTGCTGGCGCGCGCGTTTCAAAAGCGACTCTACAGCACCTATGCTGATTTGCATAACGGCGGCGATGTCGGCGTTGCTTAAATTCTCGTAATAAAACAGCGTCACGGCGGCTCGCTGCTGCGGGGTCAGCCTGTTCTGGGCATCGGACAGGCGCGCGGCGACCTGCCGGCGATGGATGGTGCTGACCGCGTCGGGCGCGCTGTCCGACGGCTCCGCCACGGTTTCCAGATCCTGGCCGACCGGCCGGCGCTTGTGGTCGATGCAGCGGTTCACCACCACGCGGTACAGCCACGTCGTGAACCGGGCGCCGCCGTCGTCGCTCCATTGGGTGCGGCGTTGCCAGACCTGGAGGAAAGCGTCCTGCACGACGTCCTCGGCCTCCGCCTCGTTGCCGGTCAGGCGGCGGGCCAGCGCGTAGGTGCGCTTCAGGTGGCGATTCACCAGCCGCCGGTAAGCCGTCTGACTGCCGGCGCGGATTTGCGCCATCAGCGCTTCGTCGCTGTCCTCGTCCGTGGGAATGATGACGCCGGAGGCGGGACCCCGGCTCAGGTCCCCGGACATGGAGCGCCCGACGCTGGAATTCTCCCGCGGAAGGTCAAGCCGAGAGTCCGCCCGAGAGTCCGCCGTTTGCATGATCCATCGTTCTCCCGACGACGGATGCATGCGGCCCTTTGGCCGGCGCACCGACGACAGTGGATGGCCCGCCGCGTTCTGCGGCGATGGCCTGCCAGGCCTTCAGCATGAAGGATGTCTGGCGGATGAGCGAGTCACAGGCCGCCACCGGATCCTTCCGGCTGGCGGCGGCGCCGGCCTGCGCGATCAGCCGGTGATAGAATCGGCGAAGCGTCAGCGCGACATCCTCATTTTTGTCGAAAACCAAAATGGAATCAAGGCCTGCGAACACCATGATCGCATTTCGGACCGCGCTGTGGTGCGCTTCGAACCGGCGGTCCGCGGCGGCGTCGCGGGCGGCATACAGATGGGTCATCGCCCGCTCGTACAGCCGCACCACGGCGACCAGCGGCGGCACCGCGCTGTTGGCGACGGCGTAGGCATTCAGGGCTTTCGAATAGGCGGAATTGCGCATGGCGCCAAATCCTCATCATTGGATGTGCCGTGACCGGGTGTCAGCTGTCGTCGCTGCTGTCGCTGTAGGTCAGCTGTTTCAGCAGAAGGGCCGCCGTCTCGGCGGCAGCCTCCAGCCGGGCGTAATAGGCGGTCAGGGTGGTGCGGTAGGTCTCGGCCTTGGTTTTGATGTCGGTCGAGCGGCTTTCCAGCTCGGTATCCCGGGTTTCCAGGTCGTCGATGGCGCTGGCGAGGTCGCTGTCATAGTCCGCCGACGCATCGTCGATGACGCCGAACAGCTTGTCGGCCAGCCCCTGCGAGAAATCGATGTCGACGCTGCCGCTGTTGCCGGAATAGACCAGCACGATGCCTTCATAGGCGGTGCCGGTCGCGCCGATGATGCGGTTGCCGCTGACGGTGAACAGGCTGCTGTCGCCGCCGACCGATGCCGAGGTGAGAGTCCCGTCGTCGCCGCGCACGATATCCAGCGTGAAGGACAAAGCCGAAGCACTGCTGGTGTAGCGCAGCAGCGACATCTGGCTGGACGACGAGGTCATGTTGAGGCCGAGCAACTGCTTAACCGCATCGACATCGCTGCTGAGGATGCTGTTCAGCGTGTCCTCGTCCAGTTCCAGTTCGTTGGAGCTGTTGAAACTGATGCCCAGCGAGGCCATCGACAGCACCGTGCCGTCGTCGGTGGTGATCGACGTGTTGAGGGCGCTGTTGACCGACCGGACGATCTGCCGCAGCAGGCTGTCGGAAAACAGAGTCGCGTCGCTGGACGCCGTGCCGTCGGTGGTCGTCGCCTGCTGCGTCAGAACGAAGTCGCGGTATTCGTTGTAAGCGTCGACGAAGCTGGTGATCGCCGACTTGATCGAGGACAGGTCGGTCGACACCTCCATCGAGACCGCCGTGTCGGGGCTGGCGCTGTAGAGGTTCAGCGTCACGCCTTCGATGGCGTCGTCGATGGTGTTGGAACTGCGGGTGATGGTGACGCCGTCCACCTCGACGATCGCATTCTGCACCGCGACCAGCTCGTTCTTGATGGCGCCGTCGCTGTCGGTCAGGCCAAGCGAGGACAGCACGCCGCCGCCATCGCCGCTGTCGCTCAGCGAAATGGCTTGACCAGTGTCGTTGGAGGTCAGGATCAGCTGATAGCTGCTGTCGCTGACCTGTACGATGCTGGCGGTCACTCCGCTGGTCGATTTGTTGGTGTTGATGGCGTCGCGCAGGTCGGTCAGGCTGTCGTCGCTGTCCACCTGGATGGTGACGGCGCTGCCGTCGGCGGCCTGGAGCGTGAAGCTGCCGGAATAGCCCAGCGCGTCGGTCTTGCTGCTGACGGCGTCCGCCGCGATCTTGTGCTTGGTGGCGAGTTGCTGCACCACGACCGAATAGGTGCCGACCTCCGTATCGTCGTCCACCGTGGCGCTGAACACGTCGTCGTCACCGACATAGGCGGTCCGCTGGCTGAACAGGTTGGAGGACGCGCCGGTGGAGACGCTGCGGTTGCGCAGCCCGTCGATGGCGTCGTTGACCGCCTGCAGCTTGTCCTGCAGGTCGGTGTAGGCGGTGATCTTCGCCTCGTTCGCCGTGGTCTTGGTGTCGATCCGGTCGGCCTTCGCCAGCCTCGCATTGACCTTCGCCTCGATCAGGGTGGCATAGTCGATGCCGGTGCCCGAATCGCTGGAAGACAGGGCGGAATAGCCGGTGCTCGCGGCCGTGCTGGACGTGGTGGAGCTGACCGTTGTCATTGCAGAACTCTCCCGGCTCCGGCCGCCCGACGGGCGGCGGATGGCACGGCCGTGAAGAGGTCATGACCGTGAATTCCATGGCGCTGATGACGAGAGGAAAACGGCCGCCGGAGACGCGCCCCACGAGTGTGTGAGGCTGTGCGGAGCGCGCCCCCGCCGGCGGCCTTACGAACCGTCAGCGGAGAAGGGAGAGGAGATTTTCCGGCATCGAGTTCGCTTGGGACAGAACCGCGATGGCGGCCTGGGTCAGGACTTTTTCCGACGACAGTTTCGACTGCTCCTCGGCCACGTCGACGTCCATGATGGCGGACTGGGCGGCCTCGGTGTTTTCGATCGTGGTGTCGATCATGTCGCTGCGGAATTCGAAGCGCGAGATCAGCGCGCCGACGTCGGCGCGGGCGTCCGACAGGGTGGTCACCGCGGTGTCGAGCGCCGTCAGCGCGGCGGCGGCGGTGGCCGAGGTGCCGACATCCAGGGCGTTGATACCCAGCCCCGTCGAGGTGACACCGGCGATGGTGACGGTGATGTTGTCGTTCGAGGTGGTGCCGACGCGGAAGTTCACGCCGGTCGACCAGTTGGTCGAACCATCGAGCAGCGATTCGTCGTTGAAGCGGGTGCCCGACGCGATGCCGTCGATTTCGTCCTGCAACTGCTGGAACTCGGCGTCGAGATAGGAGCGCTCGTTGTCGGTGACCGAGCCGGACAGCGATTGCGTGGCCAGCGACCGCATGCGCTGCACGATGTCGGAGATGCTGGACATGCCGCCGTCGGCGGTCTGCAGGATCGACGACCCATGCGAGGCGTTGGTGGCCGCTTGGTTCAGCACCGTGATGTCCGACTGCAGCGAGGTGCCGACGGCGAGGCCGGCGGCGTCGTCCGACGCCTTGGTGATGCGCGAGCCGCTGGCGATTTTCGAGACCGAATCCGACTGGTTGGTCGAGTTGATGTTCAGGTAGCGAAGGGCCGAATTGGAAGCCGTGTTGGTCGAGATGACGGGCATGATGTGGTCTCCTGATCGAACCGGGCCGTTTCGGCGACCCTCACTGGGACTCACGGGGCAGGCGGCGAAAGCTGGCGGGATTTTTCGATCGGGTTAGCGCTTTTTTGTGCCGCCCCCGCGTTCACAGGTATTTGGACAGGTTGTTCTCCTCAAGGATCTTCATCAGGCTCATGGTCGCCTCCAGCGAGGCCTGGAGCTGCGACAGCTTGGTGGTGGATTCCGCCAGATCGACGCTGCGGATGTCCTCCACCTGGGTTTGCAGCACCAGCTGCTCGTCGACATGGCGGTCGATGGTGTTCTCCAGCGACGAACTGGCGGCGCCGAGCTTGGCCTGCACGATCGACAGGCCGTCGGTGGCGTCGGAGGCGAGCTGCGTCGCCTCGGCCAGCAGATCGTCGTCGACCGGGTCGGTCGACATGTTGGCGATCAGGCTGAAGGCGCGCAGGGCCTTCTCGAAGGCCGGCTGGTCGGCGGTGACGCCGTAGGACAGCACGAAATCGTCGGCCGCCTGGAAGTGGGCGACGGTCGAATCCCCCTGGTAATAGCCGGTGTCGGCGCTCGACGGGTAGGTCGCGGCGGCGTAGCTGTCGAGGTCGACCGCCTGCTGGTCGGTGCGTCCGCCGGCGAAGAGATAGCGGCCGTCCTGTTGGGTGTTCAGCAGCCCGCCGAATTCCTGCATCAGCTGGGCCGCTTCCGCCACCACGCCTTCGACGCCGGCGGCGTTGTCGCCCTGCAGGCCGGTGATCAGCGCGCTGAGGCGGGAGGTCAGGTCGGACATGCTGCCGGTGGCGTCGTACATCGACTGGATGCGGCCGTTCACGACCTCGCCCTCGTCGATATACTGTTCCAGCCGGCGGTAATGGCTTTCGAGGTTGACCAGCCGGCCGCTGTCCGACGCGATGCCCTTGTAGTCGGTGGAGTTCAACCCCGACGCCGAGCGGACCTGTTCCGCGGCCACCTTGGCCTCGGCCTTCATCATATATTGGACGAGCGTGTTCTGATGGTTGTAGGTCGCGACCCGTTCCATCGCGGTCTCCTCTACTGGACCATGTCGAGCGCCGTGCTGAACATCTCCTGCAGCGTCTTCATGACCGCGGCTGCGGCCTCGTAGGCGGATTGCAGGGTGGAGATCGCGGCGGTCTCCTCGTCGACATTCACGCCGCTCTGCGACGAGAAGGTCGATTCGAGGCTGCTGGTGTAGCTGTTCTGGCTGTCGTAGGCGGCGGATGCCGTGTCGGCGAGCGTCGCCGCGCCCTGGATCACCGCGCCGGCATAACCGGCGAAGGTCGTGCTGCGCGCGCTCAAACCACCGGCGGCATCGAAGTCGTGGCTGGCGGAAAAGGCGGCATACAGCGCCTGCGCCACCGATCCCTCTCCGCTGGTCAGCGCCGTGTCGCCGGTGGTCAGCCCGCTGGTGGAGGACAGGGCGCCGGTGGCGAGCAGGCTGCTGTCGCCGGCGATGCGGGTCGCGACCTTGATGTCGGAGGCGCCGGTGCCGGTCAGCAGGTCGTTCATGCCGTAAGCGGTGGAGAAGGCGCCGTTATCCCCGCCCAGCGCGATGCCGTTGCTGGCATCGGTGGCGGAGATCACCAGCTTGCCGTCGGCGGAGATCGAGGCGGACGCATTGCTCATCGTGTTGATGGCGTCGACGACGTCCTGCAGCGTCGACATGGTCGACAAATCGATGTCCAGGACCTCCGCCGCCGTGCCGCTGCTGTCGGTGACGGCGATGCGTAGCGTGCCGCTGGTCACCTTCAGTGCGTCGCCGGCCGAGACTGTCTCGGTGCCGGTCAGGCTTTGCGGGGCGGGGTAGGAGGTGCCCTGGTTCTGGATCGCGTTGAGGCTGTCCATCAGGGTGGTCGCCAACTCGTCCAGGCTTGCCTGCTGTGCCGGCAGGTCGGTGTCGCGCAGCTGCACCAGGGCGCCCAGCGTGCCGCCGAGCGAGGAGCCGGTGATGTCGGTGCCGTTCAGCATGATCCCGTTGAAACCGCTTGTTCCGCTGGCGCTGTAGACCGTGCTTGCGCTGACCGAGGCGGCCGGCGTGTAGGACAGCTCATGCACCTTGCTGTCGAGCAGCGACTTGCCCGATGCGGTGGAGATGCGCATCAGCCCGCCGTCGTCGACCTGATAAGTGACGTCGATGTTGGTCGCCAGGCTCTTCAGCGCG
>NZ_CAMLJP010000066.1 GCF_946480385.1 uncultured Azospirillum sp. | reverse complement strand
TCGCCAACAACCGCGCCGCGGTGGTGGTGAACGGCGTGCGCGACCGGCTGCGCGTTCTGCTGGTTTCCGGCGAGCCCCATGCCGGAGAGCGCACATGGCGCAACCTGCTGAAGGCCGACCCGGCGGTCGATCTGGTCCATTTCACCATCCTGCGCCCGCCGGAAAAGCAGGACGGCACGCCGATCCGCGAGCTGTCGCTGATCGCTTTCCCGATCCGCGAACTGTTCGAGGTGAAGCTGGACGAGTTCGACCTGATCATCTTCGACCGCTACCGCCGCCGTGGCGTGCTGCCGCAGATGTATCTGGAAAACATCGCCGACTATGTCCGCAAGGGCGGCGCCCTGCTGGAGACCTCCGGCCAGGGCTATGCCGGCCCGCTGTCGCTCTACCGCACCCCGCTGGGCTCGATTCTGCCGGCGGCGCCCAGTGGCCAGACGGTGGATCGTCCCTTCCTGCCGACCGTCACCGATGTCGGCCGCCGTCATCCGGTGACCGCCGGGCTTCCGGGCGACCGGCTGGACGCGCCGCCGACCTGGGGCCGCTGGTTCCATCAGGTCGATGTGACGCCGAACAACGGCACGGTGGTGATGCAGGGCGCCGACAACCGTCCTCTCCTGGTGCTTGACCGCGTCGGCAAGGGCCGGGTGGCTCAGCTCGCCTCCGACCAGATCTGGCTGTGGAGCCGCGGCTTTGAAGGCGGCGGCCCGCAGGCGGAGCTTCTGCGCCGCCTCGCCCACTGGCTGATGAAGGAACCGGAGCTGGAGGAGAACGACCTGCGCGCCCATGTCGACGGCAACCGCATCACGGTCGAACGCCGCTCCCTCACCCCCGATCCGCGCTCGGTCACCATCACCGACCCGTCCGACCAGACGAGCACGCTGCAGCTGACCGACGACCGCACCGGCCGCGCCGTTGCCACCGTGACCGCCGCCGCCCCCGGCATCTACCGCATCTCCGACGGGGAACGGACGACCCTCGCCGTTGTCGGTGCGGTGAACACGCCGGAGCTGGCCGATGTCCGTTCCACCGGTGACCGCATGAAGCCGGTGGCCGAGGCGACCGGCGGCGGCATCCACTGGGTGACCGACACCGACAGCGGCCCCAACCCCGGAATCGATGTGCGCCTCACCCAGCCCGACCGCAGCCAGACCGGCTCCGGCTGGATCGGCCTGCGTGCCAACGGCGACTACACGGTGACCGGAGTGACCGACGTGCCGCTGCTGCCGGTGGGGGCGGTACTGGCCCTGGCGCTGGGCGGACTGCTGATGGCATGGCGCCGGGAGGGCCGTTGAGCGACCC
The DNA here is from genome assembly GCF_946480385.1 of uncultured Azospirillum sp. The sequence goes on along the minus strand of NZ_CAMLJP010000066.1, from coordinate 33,827 downwards.
TCCGGAAGCCTGATTTAGCAGTGAAAATTTTCTGAAAACAGCCTGTTGCGTTCAGCCGGGCTTCCGATTATGGTGCCGCTCCTTCCGGCGATACGAGCGATCGCCGCGCCGGTTGGGGCGTCGCCAAGTGGTAAGGCAGCGGTTTTTGGTACCGCCATTCCCAGGTTCGAATCCTGGCGCCCCAGCCAACTTTCCCAAGCAAAAAACAGCCAATTTCCCTACGCCGCGCCTTCCGCCGGGTCGAGCAGCATGACCAGCGTGTAGGCGGATCGCCCCCCGGGGCGAAGAGTCAGCTGTTCCAATGTCAGCGGACCATCCAGCGGATGGTCGAAGCGGCGCAGGCCCCCTTCCCGCTCCAGCACGCCATGGTCGTCCCACATCCGTGAGAAAAGCGGGCTCTCCCGTCGCAACCCTGCGACCATCGCCTGCGCCGCTGGGTCTTCGGGATGACGGGCTGTTTCGGCACGGAACTCCGCCAGCAGACGGCGGGCGCGATTCTCCCAATCCAGGATGAAGCTTTGGGCTGTCGGGTCGAGGAAGACGTAGCGCAGTAGATTGCGTTCCGAATGCCCCTGCCCCAGCCAGCCTCCGAACAGCCGCTCCGCCGCCGGGTTCCAGCCGACCGCAGTCCATAGTCGGTCGAGCAGATAGGCCGGCGCCGTCATCGCCGCGAGCGCCGCCAGCAGCGACGGCGGCGGCTGATCCCTCAAACCGGCCGGCGGCGCGTCCGGATCGCGCTTGCGCGTCATTTCGAACAGATAGCTTCGTTCGGCCGCCGTCAGACGCAACGCCTCGGCCAACCGGGCCAGCGCTTGGGGCGAAACCGACACGTCGCGCCCCTGTTCCAGCCAGCTGTACCAAGTCGGGCTGATGCCGCAGAGCTGCGCCAGTTCCTCCCGCCGCAGGCCGGGTGTACGGCGCCGGGTGGAGCCGCCCTGCAAGCCAGCCTCCGCCGGCGTCAGCCGCTCGCGATGGCGCCGCAGAAAGGCGCCGAGCAGGCGCCGCCGCTCGGCGGACGGGTCGGCGGCGGCAGTGATTTCAGAGGTCGCAGAGGTCATGGTGGCAGTGTTTATACCAGGATAACCACCCGCCTTGTACCCGGTTGAAATCGGCGCGACGCTTGCCCCATCAGCCACCCCGTCACAAGGAAGCCCCCATGACCCCAAACCACCATGGCGTCGTCGCCGAGAACTACGGCCCGCGCGCCGACGCTTATGTGTCCAGCGCCGTCCATGCCGGCGGTGCCGACCTGGACCAGATCGAACAGTTTCTGCGCGGCCGATCCGATGCGCGGGTGCTGGATCTGGGTTGCGGCGGCGGCCATGTCAGCTACCGCGCAGCTCCCCATGTGGCGGAGGTCGTGGCCGTCGACCTGACGCCGGAGATGCTGGAGGCGGTGGCCCACAATGCGGCGGAGCGTGGCCTGACCAACATCGCCACCCGGCAGGCCGCCGCCGAGCGGCTGCCCTTCGACGACGGCCGCTTCGACGTGGTGCTCTGCCGCTTCACCGCCCACCATTGGCGTGATTTCGAGGCGGGCCTGCGTGAGGCGCGGCGTGTGCTGGCGCCCGGCGGCACCGCGATCTTCATCGATTGCGTCGCCCCGGCCGCCGCCGTGCTGGACACCCATCTGCAGGTGGTGGAGGTGCTGCGCGATCCCTCCCACGTCCGCAACTATACGGCGGCGGAGTGGATGGCGGCTCTGGCGCGGGCGGGCTTCGCCGTCCGGTCGCTGACTCCGCGCCGCCTGCGCATGGAGTTCGCGGTCTGGACCGCCCGCACCCGCACGCCGGACCTCCATGCCCAGGCCATCCGCTCGCTCCAGCGCATCGCGTCCGCTGAGGTCCGCAGCCATTTCGACATCATCGACGACGGCAGCTTCCTGCTCGACACGCTGACGCTGGAGGTTGATGCGGTCTAGCAAGCCGCCGGAACGGCCTGTTCCCGCCGGTCGAGCGCCCCGCTCGCCAGCGTCAGGACCAGACCGCCCAGCACGAACAGACCACCGACCCAGGGCGTGGCGCCGAGACCGAGCGGGGAGGACACCACCTGCCCGCCGAAGAAGGCGCCCGCCGCGATGCCCAGGTTGAAGGCGGCGATGTTCAGCGCCGACGCCACATCGACCGCCCCCGGCGCATGGCGCTGCGCCAGCTGGACGACATAGAGCTGAAGCCCGGGGACATTGGCGAAGGCCAGCGCCCCCATGCCGGCCAGCGTGACAAGCGCCGGGATCTTGGCGTCCGCGGTGAAGGTGAAGACGATCAGGACCAGCGCCTGCAGGGCGAACAGCCAGGCCAGCGCCCGCACCGGCCTGCGGTTGGCCAGCTTGCCGCCGACGAGATTGCCGACCGCGATGGCGGCCCCATACAGCACCAGCACGAGGCTGACGGTGGAGTTGGAGAATCCGGTGATCGTTTCCAGGATCGGCGCCAGGAAGGTGAAGGCGACGAAGGTGCCGCCATAGCCCAGCGCCGTGATCGCGAAGGCCAGCAGAAGCCGCGGCTTCGCCAGCACGCCGACCTGCACCCCCAGACCGGCGGCCGGCGGCTGGCTGAGCCGGGCCGGAACCAGCGCCGCGACGCCCACCCCGCCGACGACGCCCAGCGCCGATACCGCCAGGAAGGTGGCGCGCCAGCCGAAGGTCTGCCCGATCCAGGTGCCCAACGGCACGCCGGTGACGATGGCGATGGTCAGGCCGGAGAACATCATGGCGATGGCCGAGGCGCGCTTGTCCTCCGGCACCAGATCGGCGGCGATGGTCGACCCGACCGAGAAAAAGACGCCATGGGCGAAGGCGCTCAGCACCCGCGCCACGAGCAGCGTCTCGTAATTGGGACTGACGCCGGCCAGCAGGTTGCCGGCGACGAACACCCCCATCAGCCCGAGCAGCAGCGGCTTGCGCGGCACCCGGCCGGTCAGCGCGGTCAGCACCGGCGCCCCGAAGGTGACGCCCAGCGCATAGACGCTGACCACCATGCCGGCCATCGGCAGGCTGACGTCCAGATCGTTCGCCACGGTAGGAAGCAATCCGACGACAACGAACTCCGTCGTCCCGATCGCATAGGCGCTGATCGCCAGCGCCAGCAGTGCGAGAGGCATTTCAAAACTCTCCATTCCAAGAAGGTCTGTGCTGGAGAGACGATGTGCGCCATAAGGTCGGGAACGGGAATGCCCACGCCATTCCCATGATTTTGTCATTCAGGGACAAGATGAGAGCGGAGATGCCGGCATGAGCGATCCACGCGCCTGGGAGATGCGGGTGTTCCTGCGGGTTGCCGCCCGTGGCAGCTTCAGCGCCGGCGGCCGCGATGTCGGAATGACGCCGTCATCCACGGCGAAGCTGATCGGCCGGCTGGAAGAGAGGCTGGGCGTGCGGCTGGTCGAACGCTCCACCCGCAAGCTGCGGCTGACCGCCGAAGGGGAACTCTACCGCGAACGGGCGGAGACGCTGCTGGGGGAGATGGACGCACTTGATGCGGAAATCGGCGGCGGGGCCCGCGCGCCGACCGGTCTGATCCGCGCCAATGCTTCCGTTCCCTTCGGCCAGCACTGTCTGCTGCCGCTGCTGCCGGAATTCCTGCGCGACCATCCCGGCATCACGCTGGACATGACGATGACGGACGAGGTGGTCGACCTCTATGCCGCCCGTGTCGATGTCGCCTTCCGCGCCGGGCCTATGAGCGATTCGGCTCTGATGGCTCAACGGCTTGGCGTCGTCCGGCGCCGGATCGTCGCCTCGCCCGCCTATCTGGAGCGCAAGGGCGTGCCGATGACTGCCGCCGATCTTGAGACCCACGACTGCCTGGGATTCAATTTCCGCCGTGCTGCCGCGGTCTGGCCGCTGAAGTCCGGCGGCCGTCTGGTCGACCGCGAGGTGCCGACCCGCATCCTGGCGAACAATGGCGAGACGGTCCGCCATATGGCATTGCTCGGCCTGGGGCTGGCGCGGCTAGCCGATTATCACGTCCGCGCCGATCTGCGCGAGGGCCGGCTGGTGTCGGTTCTGGACGACACGCTGGTCGACACCGAGGAAATCCACGCCGTCTATACCGGCCGCGACCGTGCGCCGCGCCGCGTACGCGCCTTCCTCGACCACATGGCGCCGCGCTTGCGGGCGATGCTCGCGGATTGAAGGTCCGACAAAGAAATCGGCCGGACGACGGGCATCCGGCCGATTGTTCTTACTGCTGCGACGTGGCGCCTCAGAACGGGATTTCGTCGTCGAGGTCCTCGTGACGGGGCGGAGCGCCGCCGCCGCTGCGACCGCCGCCCGACGAACCGCCGCCGTAGTTGCCGCCGCCACCACCATAGCCGCTGCCGCCACCGCTGCCGCCGCCACGCGATTCGTAGCCGCCGCCACCGCCGCCGAAGCTGCCGCCGCCGCCTTCTTCGCGGGCGCCGCCGGTGAAGTCGATTTCGGCCACGCGGACCGACAGGCCGGCGCCGCGTGTGCCGTCGCGCTTTTCATACTCGCGCAGGGTCACCTCGCCCGACACGACGACGCTCTTGCCCTTGGTCAGGTGCGGAGCGAGCGACTCAGCGCGGCGGCCCCAGATCGAGCAATCGACCCACTGGGTCGTCTTGCGATCACCGAAACCGACATCGTTGGCGACGCGGAAGCCCAGCACCTTCTCGCCGCTCTGGGTCGTGCGCAATTCGCCGTCCGCGCCCAGGCGTCCCGTAAACGTCCAAACATTCATCGCTCGTTGCTCCTAAGCGCGAGTGTCCCAGCATCCATGCCGACCCGTCAGGATGCCCGGCGGAGGCACCCAGATGCCGAGGGTTCCCATTCGCAGGGCCGGCTGTTCAATGGCGACCATCCCCCCGGTCCCGCGCAACGAAGCACGAGGGACCGACGCCGGTCAACCGCCGTCGGAAATGCCCCGGCAATGCCCGGACCGGCGCACTCGCCCAGCCGTTCCGCACCAGAACACTCCAAGAACAAATATAGCAGAGCGGCAGGCGCCGGGAAACCGATTCCTTCGCCTTAGCGTAGGATTCCCGCCGCCCGGACGGCATCACCGCGGACGGCATTCAAGGAAGGTCGGGTTCAACGGAGGCGGCGGGCAGCCAGATCCAGGGCGATCTTCAATTGGGCATGGGAAAACGGCTTGTGCACGACGCCGAGCGGATAGGTCTCGGTGATGCGGGCCATGGTGCCATGGTCGCTGTTGCCCGACAGGTAGATGGACCGCAGGCCATGGTCCAGATTCAACCGCCGCGCCGTGGCGATGCCGTCCCCGCCGCCGAACCGCACGTCGGTCAGGGCCAGATCCGGCCGTTCACGCCGCGCCAATTCCGCCGCTTCAATCTCCGTTCGCGCGACGCCGCAGACGGTGTGGCCCAAATCCGCCACCAGGACGGACAAGGCGTCGGAAACGGCATCGTCATGTTCAAGCACCAGAACGCGAAGCGGTTGCCCGGGCGAACGGACGCGCTGAGGCATATTCTGCTTGGCGATGGAGTCGATCCTGAGCATGCGACCGACCTCGGGCGTTCCCAGCGTTGCGCAATAAGCGGCGAATTTTGGTAAATTTGCGTTTACCGCTACGCCATTTGTACTAGGGCTCACCCGAATTTGCAAGCTCAATCGTTCAGAATCTGACCTTTTGCGCCGATCCAAGCACGAGAGTCATCGTCCCGAGTCGCAACCCGGCCGAAGATTTTCCAGTCATCGGAAAAAGGTCAGCGTCCAGCAGGTCCGAGCCAGTCGATACCGCCGGAACTGCGCTGCCCGCCACCACTTGCCCGTACTGTTGCGGCACGCGAGGGTGGCGGCGGAGGCGCCGGTTCGCCAGCCAGCCAGGAGGCGTGTCCTTCCGATACCTGGGCCTCGGGCCTAGTCGACGGCCGGGGCTCCGCCGGCGCGATCTGGAACGGCTCCGCGACCGGCGCAGGCGAACGGAGTTCCGGCGAAAGCGGTGCGGTCAGCGCTGGCCGCACCGCAGGAATCGGCGGTTCTGCCGAACGTGGCGGCACCGGATTGAGCGTGACCGGAGCCGGGTCGATCTCCTCATCCATCGCGCCGCCGTCCCATCCGGCGTCGGCATGGTCGTCCCAAACCGCTGCGGCCGGCTGTCGCAGGCGTGGCGCATCGGCGGCACCCAGCCAGGACGGGCGTTCGTCGTCCGACAATGGTCCGGTCTGTGTGTTGAGCTGCCGCGCCTGCTCGCGGATATCCAGCAGGGTGGTCACCGCCAGCTGCAGCAGCGGGGCCAGAACCATGGGATCGGCCATCTCCTCCGCACTCAGCGCGGCGAAACGGTCGCGCACGCTCTCGACCGCATTTTCCACGCCGTCGCGGAGCGCGCCGGCCTCATGCGCCAGCCGCTCCAAATCCTCGCGCAGGGCGGAGATTTCGCACGCCTGCCGCAACTCGTGGAAGCCGATACCCGCCCCCAGAGGGGATGCGGATCGCCGGTCCCGTGATGAACCAAAATCGTGAGGCATCTTGGCCTTACCCCGGTTCCAAGCCCAGCCCGATGAAGGCACGCGACCGGCCTGAAGCGGCGGTGCCCCCGTATGGCAACCCGCGCAATCGACGGCCGGTTCCAAAAGTCGACATGATGGCGCCCACTGCCGGAACGTCGGCGATGTTGCACCAGTCACGGTCGCCCCGTAATCGGGCAACGATGTTTAGCGCCGTTGATGTCGTTTGGAAACCGTTTGCGCGTGATGGCCGCTTGTACTATTTTTTCGGCCCCAGGGGAATGGATTCCTTGTGATCCAACGTCCAGGCGTCTCCCCGCCGCCATTTCATCTTGCCGGAATCCCATACGGTGTCGATCGATCGCTCGGAACTTGAACGGCTCCTTGCCGATCGCCCGGCTGGCAACCGTAGCGCCATGCAGGCGGTGCGCGAAAGCTACGCCGACATCGGGCTGATGCGCGAACGCGGCCTGTCCTGGGCCGAGATCTCCGATCTGCTGGCGAAGCTGGGCGTGACCGCCCGCGACAATCAGCCGATTTCGCCCGTCACCCTGCGCTCCGCCTTCTTCCTTGTCGGGAACGAGGGGCGCGGCGAGGCTGCCGACGACCATGCAGGCGGCTCCGTCATGCCGGCGGAAACGCTGGCCGCCGTTCACGAAGCCGCGCTGTCCGCCGGCTTGTCCGACGACGCGGAGGAGGAAGTGAAAGCCGACTCCGACGCGGAAGCTGCGGACAAGGCGCCGGCTCCCGAGCCGGAACCTCCTGCGGAAGACGCCGTTCAGGACGCCGCCGTGGATGACGTGGCGGAGGATGAGACGGAAACGGAAGAACCTGAGTCGGCTGCACCGGAGCCCGATGTCGCCGAATCCGCACCGCAGGCGGACGAGACCGAACCCGAACCCGCCTCCCCTGCCCCGGACCTGCTCGCCCCGGCGACGACGGTTGCCGACGAGGGGCCGGCGGAAGAAGACGGCGCCGACGACAGCGTGGCGCAGGACGTCTCTTCCGAAACCAAGATCTCCAAGCCGGAACCACAGCCGGCCTCCCACCAGACCCCCGCGGCGGCTGTGCGGGACACCGGTTCGCCGGCGTCCCCGCCTGCGCCTCCCACGACGACCCAAGACGAATCAACGAACGCATACTGGAAAGGCGATCGCATGCTGGGCACGATCTTCGTCCTCAATGACCGCGGCGGCGTCGGCAAGACGCTGCTGTCCCATCACCTGATGGCGACCGCCATGCTGGAAGGCCTGCAGCTGAAGGTCGTCGAGTACGAGGTGAACGAGCGTCTCGCCCGCCTGTTCGGCCCGGACGTGGTCGAACATCGCCGCATCACCCAGGACTTCATGAACATGATGGGGTCGGGCGACGGCTTCTACGAGTTCTGGGATCTGATCGGTCCGGAGCTGCAGCGCGGCGGCCGTCTGTACGATTTCGGCGGCAACATCTCGCAGTGGTTCTTCAACTGGGCCGAGGTGTCGGGCTTCGACTATTACGTGGGCGACGGCGAACGGCTGACCTTCATGGTTCCGGTGACCGTCGACCTCGCCTCGCTCTCCACCGGCATGACGACGCTGGAGCGGGTGGCGACCATCGCCCCGAAGGCCAAGCGCGTCCTGGTCGAGAACGGCTTCTCCGGTCCCTTCTCGCAGCTTGAGGACAGCCAGTATGCCCGCCGCAAGGCGGAGATGGTGGAGCGCGAGGGCCTGCAGGTCATCTCCATGCAGCCTTGCACCGCTCCGGCCTGGGCGCGCCTTACCGGCCACCGCCTGGATCAGGTGGCGACGATGACCCGCGAGGATCTGGTGAAGCTGGGCATGACCCCGCCGGTCGCCTCCCGCTCGCTGATCATCATCCACGAGTGGCTGCGCAACATGCGTCAGGCGCTGTCGCCCTACCTGCACGACGCCTTCCGCCAGACCCCGGCCACCGCCAAGGCGCGCTGAGATCTGTAAGGACGGTTGCCGAAAGCCCTTCTCCCCCGGTGGGGAGAAGGGTTTTTTATGTCTACGCGGCGTTGCGGGCGGCACTGGGACTGTAAAGGTCTTCCTTGACCGGCGCCACCGACCGCACCTGATAACCGGGACGCGCGCTGAACCGGCGGTTGGCGCGTTCGGCCGCCTCGCGTTCTGATTCGGCCCACACCAGATAATCGCGCCCGCGTGCCCATTCGACGGCCAGGGGGTGGGTGCCGTCGATCTCGCCGATCTGCTGGTTCACCACGGTCACCAGCCATTCCTTGTCGCCGGGATTGCGCCGGTCGGTCAGGATCAGGATCTGCGGGCGGCGCTTCGACTGTGCTTCGGTCAGGCGTTGCTGCACCTCGACCTGCTTCTTGCGCAGTTCCACGATGTCCCGCGTCAGTTCCTCGATCTCGGCATGGAGGTTTTCCTCCTCGCGGTGCAGGCGGTGGATGGTGGACTCCAGCTTGTCCAGCCTGTTGCGCACGCCACGCACGCGCTGGCGCGCCTGTGACACCCGCTGTTCCACCGTCATCAGCACATTGCCGAGCCACGCGCCGATGGCGACGATCGCCAGGACGATGATGAAGTTGATCATCATGGGACGGCACCGGCCCTGGAGCGGTTGGTGGCCGGCGGCACCGGTACGCCCCCCTTGCCGCCGGACCTCGCATCGCCGCGCAGGAAGGACTTCTGGAATCCGAGCTTGAACGGGAAAGCGACGTCGCACATCTGCTTCGCCTCGTCGAGGCTGGAGGCCCAGACCTCCGCCACGTTGGCACAGCGCCAGATCGGATTCACGGGCCCGCGGTCGCCGGCAGCCCGAGCGGCGGCCGATGCCTTTTCCTGCGTGACGGTGGCGACGAACTTCATCAGGCCGGCCTGTGGATCGCCGACCTCATGCACGAACAGCGGCGGCTGCTCGGCCAATTCGCGGATCTGCTTCTCCGCCTTGCGGATGTCGCTTTCCAGCCGGCTGCGGTCGGATGACTGGCTGTTGCGGCGCTGAACCAGCTGGTTGACCCGGTTCTGAAGCTCCTGCGCTTCCGCATGAAGCACATAGACGCGGTTCTCGATCTGCTCCAGACCGCTGCTCTTTTCCATGATGTTCGGCAGGAAATCCTTCAGCATCATGGCGACCGGAACGGCGGCCAGCATGATGATGACGATGGCGATCAGGAACAGCGTCGTGTTCGACATCCGCCCGCCCGTTCTCCTACCAATGTCCGCATCAGCCGACACGGAAGCTGCACCGGCGCAGTGGAACGAGGATCACCGAACAATCCAGGTCCGTCAACGAATCGTCACGGCTTGGTTCGAAATTCGTTGGAAATGAAACGATCAGCTGCGCTTCAGGACAGCGCCATCTCCGCCACCCGCTTCACTGCGTCGCGCACCGGCCCCGGCCGGCGTTCGTCACCCAGCGTGGTGAACCAGTGTTCCGGCGGATTGCGACCGGCGGCGCGGCTCCATGTCAGGGCGCGCAGCACCGCTTCCGCCTCCGCCGTCGGTCTGATCGCCGGGTCGATGCCGTTCATCACCGCCCAGATCCCGGCCCAGCAGCGCCCAACCGACCAGGGGTTATAGCCGCCGCCCCCCACCACCAGCACCCGCGGCGCCAGCGGCAGCAGCGTCGCCACCGCATCCCACAGCGCGCGGTTGGACAGCTCCAGCCGGCTCAGCGGGTCTTCGGCCAACGCGTCGGCACCGGTCTGGATCACCATCGCCTGCGGACGGAAGGCACGGGCCATCGGCAGCACCGCCGCCTCCATCACATGCTCCATCTCGCTGTCGTTGAAGCCCGGCGGCACCGGCAGGTTGCGGGCCATGCCTCCGGCGCGGTCATCCGCCTTGCCGGTGTAGGGCCAGCGGCCGTCCTCATGGATGGAGATCGTCAGAACCCGGTCGTCGTCGGCGAAAGCCTCCTCCACCCCGTCGCCATGGTGGGCGTCGAGATCGACGTAGAGTACCCGCTCCAGCCCATGATCCAGCAGTTCCAGGATGCCCAGCACCGGCGCGTTGAAATAGCAGAAGCCGCTGGCCCGGTCGCGCCGCGCATGGTGGGTCCCCGCCGCCGGGGCGTAGACCAGTCCGGCCGGCCGGTCGCCCAGGATCCTTGCGGCCTGCAACGCCGACCCACTGCTGTGGGCCGGCCGCCGGTACATCTCGGCGAAGACCGGATTCTCCAGCTTGCCGAGATTGTGCCGGGCGGCGGTGGCTTCATCCACCCGCTGTTCGGCTTCCGCCCGTTTCAGTGCCGCGATGTAGTCGGCGGTGTGGAAGCGCGCCAGTTCCCGTTCGCTCGCCACATGGGTGTCGAGATAGACCTCGTCCGGCAGCCAGCCCATGGCACGGCTGAGGTCGATGGCGGTCGAGACGCGCGGGATCGCCAGCGGATGTTTCGGCCCATAGGTCGAGCCGCGATAGATCTCGCCGCCGATGAACAGCGGGGTACGAAAGGGCGTGGTCAGGGCTGGCACTCCATGATGCCCGCCAGAAACTAGGCGCGGCCACGCGCCGGTCAAGCGCCCGCTTCCGAAGTCGGACTTCCATGGGCCGGAAGTCCGATCCGGCAATGCTTGCGGTCACGGATCGTCCGCGCCTATAGTCGCCGCCTTCACTGGGGGGAGCCGATGGGCGGCTGAGAGGTCCCGTTGCGGGACGACCCCTGGAACCTGATCCGGTTCATGCCGGCGTAGGGATCAGTGATGCGGGACCGCACCCACTCCTTTTCCGCCAGAACGACATGCTAGCGATGACGCCACTTTCGGTGACGATCTCGCGCGCCCGGCTGACCTATGGCGGCACGCTGCTGTTCTCCGACCTGACGCTGGAACTGCCGGCCGGCCGGACCACCTGCCTGCTGGGACCGAGCGGCGTCGGCAAGACCACCCTGCTGCGCATCCTCGCCGGTCTGGCCGAACCCGAACCGCCGACGCAGGTCGTCACCGGCGACGGCCAACCGCTGGCCAGCCGCATCGCCTACATGGCACAGCAGGACCTTCTGCTGCCCTGGCTGACCGTCCTCGACAATGTCCTGCTCGGCGACCGGCTGCGCCATCGCCGTCCCGGCCCGGCACGGGTGGAGCAGGCCCGTGCATTGCTGGACCGCGTCGGCTTGGCGGGGCGGGAGCGCGACCGCCCAGCCGCCCTGTCCGGCGGCCAGCGGCAGCGGGTGGCGCTGGCCCGCACGCTGATGGAGGACAAGCCGCTGGTCCTGATGGACGAGCCCTTCTCCGCGCTCGACGCCATCACCCGGCTGCGGCTGCAGGAAACCGCGGCGGAGACGCTGGCCGGCCGCACTGTGCTGATGGTCACCCACGACCCGCTGGAGGCGCTGCGCATCGGCGATCGTCTGCATGTGATGACCGGCCGTCCCGCCGTGATGGGGCCGGCGCTGGAGCCGTCCGGCCCGGTGCCGCGCCGCGTCGACGATCCCGGCCTGCTGGCGCATCAAGCGGAGCTGCTGCGGAGGCTGGCGGAATGAAGGCGCTGCTGCGCGCCCTGGTCACCCTGCTGGTGCTGGTCGCCGGCTGGCAGGCGTTGGTCTGGGCCACCGGCCTGCCGCGCTACCTGCTGCCCAGCCCGCTGGCGGTGGCCGACGCGATGCAGCGGCAGGCCCCCCTGTTGCTGACCCACGGCCTGACCACCCTGTCGGAGATCCTGATCGGGCTGGTGGCCGGCGTGGCGTTGGGCGGGGTCAGCGCCCTTCTCCTGGCGCGCTTCCGCACCGCAAGGCGCTGGCTGATGCCGCTGCTGTTGGTCAGCCAGGCGATTCCGGTCTTCGCCCTGGCCCCGCTGCTGGTCCTGTGGCTGGGCTACGGCATGGCCTCCAAGATCGCCATGGCGGTGCTGGTCATCTATTTCCCGGTGACGACCGCGCTGTTCGACGGGCTGCGCCGCACCGATCCCGGCTGGCTCGACCTTGCCCGCACCATGGGCGCCTCGCCCGCCGCCATCCTGTGGAGCATCCGTCTTCCGGCCGCCCTGCCCGCCTTCTGGTCCGGCGTGCGCGTCGCCGCTGCGGTGGCGCCCATCGGCGCGGTGATCGGTGAGTGGGTGGGGTCGTCCTCCGGCCTCGGCTATCTGATGCTGCACGCCAATGCTCGCATGCAGATCGACCTTCTGTTCGCCGCCGTGCTGGTGCTGGGGCTGTTCGCGGTGACGCTCTACGCCGCCGTCGATGCGCTGGCCCGCCGCGCCCTGCCCTGGCAACCCGATACCCAACCTGCCGAAGACGCCAACCCTTAAAGGGGAAGAGACACCCGATGAAGCACCTGCTCACCGCCGGCCTGGTGGCCGCCAGCCTGATGACCTCGCTTCCCGCCCTGGCCCAGGACAAGCTGTCCGTGATGCTGGACTGGTTCGTCAACCCCGACCACGCCCCGCTGGTGGTGGCGCAGGAGAAGGGCTTCTTCAAGGACGCCGGGCTGGACGTGACGCTGACCGCCCCGGCCGACCCCAACGACCCGCCGAAGCTGGTCGCCGCCGGCGGCACCGACATCGCCGTCTCCTACCAGCCGCAGCTGATCCTACAGGTGGACGAGGGTCTGCCGCTGGTCCGTATCGGCACGCTGGTGTCGACGCCGCTGAACTCCGTCGTCGTGCTGCGCGACGGGCCGGTGAAGACGCTGAAGGATTTGAAGGGCCGCAAGGTCGGCTACTCCATCGCCGGATTCGAGGACGCCCTGCTCGGCGCCATGCTGGAGAAGCAGGGGCTGACGCTGAAGGACGTCGAGCTGGTGAACGTCAACTTCTCGCTCTCGCCGTCGCTGCTGTCGGGGCAGGTCGATGCCGTGATCGGCGCCTTCCGCAACTTCGAACTGAACCAGATGGAGATCGAGAAGCATCCCGGCCGTGCCTTCTACCCGGAGGAGGAAGGGGTGCCGCCCTATGACGAACTGATCCTGGTCGCCCGCAAGGACAAGGCGAACGACCCGCGCTTTAAGCGCTTCCTGGCGGCAGTGGAGCGGGCGACGCTCTACATCCTGAACCATCCGGAGGAATCGCAGGCCGCCTTCGTCAAGGGCCGTCCGGAGCTGAACGACGAACTGAACCGCCGCGCCTGGGCCGACACGCTGCCGCGATTCTCCCACAGCCCGGCCGCCCTGGATGGCGAACGCTACACCCGCTTCGCCGAGTTCCTGAAGGCGCGCGGCCTGATCAAGGCGGTGGCGCCGCTCGACCATTATGCTGTGGTGGTCAAGTAACCCCATCTGCTTGCAGTCATTGCCATTTGTCGCGGCGGAGCGTTATCTGAAAGGAAAGCGCTCCGCCGGCCGACTGTCGGGCCGATGGCGGGCCAAAGCATAAGAATGGGAGACGCGAGGGCATGCCGATCAAGACCATCCTGCTGCACATGGCCAACGACGACGCCCACGCCAGCCGTCTGGCGGTGGCCGCTGCCCTGGCCAAGCGCTTCTCCGCCCATATCCAGGCTCTCTACATCGCCACCCCGGTGTCGATGCCGGCGGGCGCCACCGGCCGCGCCGCGTCCTACGGCTACATGGCGGAGGCCACCGCCATCGCCCACGAGAATGCCGAACGCATCGAGCGGGAGGTGCGTCAGGCGCTCGACGGCCTGTCCTTCGACTGGACGATCGAGGAGGGCGACCATGTCGATCTGCTGGCGGAGCGGGCCTCCTACGCCGATCTGGTCGTGGTGGTGCAGTCGGCCGCGGTGCGGGCCGGCGAACGGGTTTCGCTGCACCATATCCCCGACCGCCTGCCGCTGGAGACCCCCACCCCCGTGCTGGTTCTGCCACCGAAGCAGCCGGCCGCAGCCCCCATCGGCCGCCATGTGCTGGTCGCCTGGAAGAACAGCCCGGAATCGGCCCGCGCCGTCCGCGCCGCCATGCCCTTCCTGGAAGCGGCGGACTCCGTCACCGTCCTGTCGGTCGAGCCGCCGGGCCAGCACAGCAACGATGCCGCCGATCTGGTCGACTGGCTGCACCGCCACGGCATCGCCGCCCGCCCGCAGTCGGTCATCGCGTCGGGCGGCGAGGTCGGCGACATGATCCTGTCCTGCTGCGGCGACCAAGGCGCCGATCTGCTGGTGATGGGCGCCTATGGCCATTCCCGCCTGCGCGAACTGGTGCTGGGCGGCGCCACCCGCACGGTACTGGAAGGGCTGACGCTGCCGGCACTGCTGACCCATTGAGGTATTGAGGGGAGGGGGTGCGGCGGATGCCCCCTCCCCAATCAACTCACCCGAACAGCTGCCCGTGCAGCGCCTGCCAGCTTTCGCGGTCGGGCGCCAGCAGAATGCTGCCGTTGAGCAGACCCGGCCGGTAGGGCGTGCCGTCGATCAGCGCCGAATAGCCGCCGGCCTCCGCATGCATCAGCACGCCTGCCGCATGATCCCACGGCATCAGCCGGTGATAGAGCGAGTAATGCGCCCGCCCTTCCAGCAGTCGCAGATACTCCTGCGCGGCACTCGACAGGCAGGCACGCTCGCCCAGCCCGGCGCTGCGCTCTTCCAATTGCCGGCCCATCTCCTCGGCGCAGAAGCGCGTCGACAGCGCACCGACCATCCGCGGCAGCGGCACCGCCGGCGCCACATGGACGCGGCTGCCGTTCAGCCGGGCGCCCTGCCCCTTCACCGCCGTCGCCATCCGGCCATCGACGGGGTCATGGATCCAGCCGGCGACCGTCTCGCCCTTCCAGGCAAGCGCCACGATCACCGCGAACATCGGCCGGCCCTGGGCGAAATTGATGGTGCCGTCCACCGGATCGATGATCCACACCGGATCGTCGCCATGGATGCGGTCGAGCACGCGCTCGTCCTCCGACGCGGCCTCCTCGCCGATGACGCGGCTGCCCGGCAGCAGGGCGGACAGCGACGGGGTCAAGGCCCGCTCCGCCGCCTCGTCCGCCAGAGTGACGAGGTCGGTCGGGCCGGTCTTCTGCCGGATGCCCGAAGCGTCCAGCTTCTGGAAATAGGGCATGATCTCCGTCCGTGCGACGGAGCGGATCAGGTCGGAAACCTGGTCGATGTCGGGAAGCGGGAAACCCGTCATGGTCGGAAGGTTCCTGATGGCTTGAGGTGATGGCGGTTCAGCGCTTTGCCGCCGGCTGTTTGCCGGGCACGCTGTCCAGTTTCAACGTGGGATCGCCGCCCTTCGGATCGGTCAGCAGAACCCTGCCGTCCAACCCGCTGTCCTTCAGCGCCTTCGACAGCGCATCGAAGGTGGCGCGGTCGGCGGCGGCAGCGGCGGCCTCCTTGGCGGGATCGGGCGGCGGGGGCGGCACCGGGCCACCCTGTGCCGGCTCACGCGGCGCTTTGGGATCCGGCGGCGGGGGCAATGGCGGGGGACCCGCGGTTTCCTTCTCCGGTTCCGGAGGTGGCGGAGGGGGCGGAGGCGGCGGTTGCCACAGGCGGAAGCAGTCGGTGAAGGCCTGCTGCTTGCAATCCTTCAACAGCTCCGCAGCGTCCGGCGCGACGACCAGTGGTTCGTCGGGCGCCAGCGGCAAGGGTTTCGGCGGCGGGGGAAGCGGATCCTCGGGCGGCACCGCCGGCTCCTCGACATAGCCGGGCGGCAGCGGCATTCCGTAACGCACCGGTTCGGCCGACACGGACTGCACCAACGCCACGAACAGCGGCAGCGCCGGAATCAGGCGGCGGGCGCCGGTCAGGACGATACGGGAAGGAGAACGGAGCACGACGGGACCGCAGCGATGGCGAACGGCCCATTATGGCCCGCCATCGCCTGTGCCGTCATCCCTCAAGCATGTGTCAAATCACCGTCAGGCTGCGGCGCGGTGGTCGTGATGGGGGTCGTGGCGGGTTCCACCGGTGAAACCACCATAGCCCCAGGCAGTCAGCTCACGGCAGATCGCTTCGATCTTTGCGGCTTCATCGGCATTCGGCTCCCGCTGGGCGGCGGATTCGATCAGACGCATCAGGGTCGCACGGCCTTCGGGCGTGCGCGAAAGCTCCTGCAACCGCAGCAATGCGGCACCAGGCGGCAGCTTCTCCTGACGGGCGACGAGAGCAACCTGATCGGCGAGGAAAGCCGTGATCGAAAAGCACGACGGATCGGTTTGCAACCGCATTGGCAGTCCTCCTGATGGGGGAGCGCACCGCTCCGTTCCCATAATCGGACCCCAACGGGGAAATAACCACGCCGCATTCGTCGTAAGACCGGAGTGGGGTGCAACAGGTCATAGACACGGTGTCGCACCCCCTTCCTTCGGCCAAGGGTACAAGCCTGCGCCGCCTAAGGTTGCGGCTGGACCTGCTCGGTCGGCTGGAAGCGCTTCTCGAAACGGGCGAGATCGACGGGGTCGATGGAGACCTGCAGATGCGCATGCTCCTCGTCGTCGCGCCGGTCCAGAACCTCGCTCCTGGCATAGAGCCAGGCGAGCGCCGCCCCGTCGCCAAGGCCGACAGTCAGGTCGACGACCTGCCGGTTGACGTTCATCCGCTGGTCGAGCAGGCGATCGAGGTCGTCGATCCCCTCGCCCGACAGGGCGGAGACCGCCACCGCGCGCGGATTGCGCCCGGTCTGGGCCAGGACCGCCGCGCGGCTTTCCTCGTCCAGGGCGTCGATCTTGTTCAGCACCTCGATCACCCGGTCGTCCGTTTCCGGGTCGATGCCCATGTCGGACAGCACCTCATGGACGTCGGCCTTCTGGGCCTCGCTGTCGATGTGGGCGATGTCGCGGACATGGAGGATGATGTCGGCGGCGTCCACCTCCTCCAGCGTGGCGCGGAAAGCGGCGACGAGGCCGTGCGGCAGGTCGGAGATGAAGCCGACCGTGTCGGACAGGATCACCTTGCGCCCAGACGGCAGCGTCACCTGCCGCATGGTGGGATCGAGCGTGGCGAACAGCAGGTTCTGGGCAAAGACGTCGGCGTTCGCCAGACGGTTGAACAGCGTCGATTTGCC
The DNA here is from genome assembly GCF_946480385.1 of uncultured Azospirillum sp. The sequence goes on along the minus strand of NZ_CAMLJP010000066.1, from coordinate 16,546 downwards.
GGCGTTGGTGTAGCCGACCAGCGCCACCACCGGGTAGGGCACCTTGGCGCGCGCCTTTCGGTGCAGACCGCGGGTGCGCCGCACCTCCTCCAGTTCCTTCTTGATCTTGATGATCCGGTCGCCGATCAGGCGGCGGTCAAGCTCCAGCTGCGATTCACCGGGGCCGCCGAGGAAGCCGAAGCCGCCGCGCTGGCGTTCCAAGTGGGTCCAGGACCGCACCAGCCGCGATTTCTGGTAACTCAGCGACGCCAGTTCGACCTGAAGCTGGCCTTCATGGGTGCGGGCGCGGGCGCCGAAGATCTCCAGGATCAGGCCGGTGCGGTCGATGACCTTTGCCTTCAGCGCCCGTTCCAGGTTGCGCTGCTGCACCGGCGACAGGGCATGGTCGAGGATGACCAGCGTCGCCTCGGTCTCCTCCACCACTTGTGCCAGTTGCTCCACCGTGCCAGAGCCAAGCAGGGTCGATGGCTGCGGCCGGTTCACCTTGGCGCATTCGGCATGGACGACGTCCAGCTGAATGGCCTGGGCAAGACCGACCGCCTCCTCGAGCCGGGATTCGGGAGGGCGCATGTCCCCGTCCGCCTCGATGCGGAGGACAGGGTGGACCACGATGGCCCGCGCGGCGCCTTCAGGGGCCGCGCCGTTACCATTGGTCAAGGGATCAGACGCTTTCACCTTCCTTGGGCGGCTCGAAAAGTTGAATGGGATGGGCCGGCATGACCGTCGAGATTGCGTGCTTGTAGACGAGCTGGGAATGCGCGTCGCGCCGCAGAAGTACCGAGAAGTTGTCGAACCAAGTAATAATGCCCTGGAGTTTCACGCCGTTCACGAGAAAGACGGTTACGGGAGTCTTGTTCTTACGGACGTGATTGAGAAACACGTCCTGCACGTTTTGGCTTTTTTCAGACATTTTTCATGCCCCCTTCTTCAATGTTCTTGGGACCCCTTCTTCAGGTGGTCCGCTCCCCGTTTCACGGTGTAGGTATGGTGCGCGCTGGTACCGTCTCGACAGCCGTTTGCAGGGATATGGTATCACCATTGCCTTCCACCAAGCCATACAGGACGCTGTGCAGCGCCGTACAGTCGGTGTGGCGATGGGCGGGCGGGAAACGGTCGAAGCCGCTCCCCTCGCCCAGCCCTATTAGCACCGGAACAAGTCCGGCGCCATGGGCGCATTCCATGTCGATGTCGGCATCGCCAAGAAACCAGACATCGGCGCCGGGCGCGATCCCTGCCGGCTCAAGCGCCATCCGCACCGGGGCGATGTGCGGCTTGTCGAACTCGGCATCCTGGGCGCCGACCAGCTTGCCGAAATACCGGCTCCAGCCCAGCGTCTCGGCCTCCGCCCGCAGGAACCTGCCGTTCTTGTTGGAGACGACGGCCTGATAGACGCCGCGCTCGTGGAAATGGCGCAGCAGAGTCTCCGCACCCGGCAGCGGCTTCAGCCCGTCCAGATGGTGGGCAGCGAAATAGGCGTAGAAGAGATCGCGCGCATCAGTCCAGCGCTCGCCGAAGATGCGGGGAAAGCTGTCGCGCAGCGACGCCTTGATCCGCTCGCGCGCCTCCTCCGCACTCCAGGGGTCGAGACCGAAGGATACCAGCGCATGGTTCAGCGCCTCACGCACCGTGTCCCAGTTGCTGACCAGGGTGTTGTCCCAGTCATAGATGACGGCACGCGGCAGGGTGATGGGGGCGGACAAGGAGATGCTCCGGTCTAGTCAGAAAGGGCGGGCATGGGTTAGCAGGAGTGCACCCGGATCGTCCCCGATGTGGCTGCATACTCATGGATCAGGCGGTCCCGGGTCATGAGAGGAACGCCGAGTTCGCGGGCGGTGGCGATCAGCATTCGGTCGGCCGGATCGTTATGGAGCGGCTCCGGCAGGCTCGACGCCCCCAGCGCCGCTTCGAGCGACAGAGGCAGGCAGCGCAGCCCGGCCGCGGCGAGAAAACGCTGCATCCAGGCAGACGGCTCCAGATCCAGACGAATCCGGCCTTTGCGCACCAACGTGCCGATTTCCCACGCCGAGACGGTCGAGACCAGGATCCCTCCGGTCGACCTTTCCTGCTCTATGCGCTCGCGTGCATCGGCGGAAAGCTCGATCCCGGCGTCAAGCCACAGGATCGCATGGGTATCGAGAAGGATCATTCGGCGGTCATCGGTGAAGGATCCCGCTTTCGGCGTCGAAGGCGTCGTCGTCGAAGGTGGGCTGGGTCAGGTCATAGTCGCCGACCACCTCGACGGAGCCGGGATGGGCGCCGAACAGCGGAGACAACGTCCGATCCGGCGGGTTCAATTCAGCCACCGGGCGACCGTGCCGGGTCACCACGATCTTGGCGACGCGATGATCCTCCAGATCGTCGAACAGCGACAGGCATTTCGCCTTGAACTCGGTCACGCTGACCGTCACCACCGGCAATCCCATGGAAGCCTCCGCCAAAATGGTCAATTCAATATGACCACTCCGGCGGTCCCGTACAAGCGGCCTCACTCGATGAACATCTTCCCCTTCTCGCTGCCATGGACGCCCAGCGACTTCAGCTTGCGGTGAAGGGCCGAACGCTCCATGCCGACGAAGGATGCGGTGCGGGAGATGTTGCCGCCGAAGCGGGTGACCTGGGCCAGCAGATATTCGCGCTCGAACACCTCGCGCGCCTCGCGCAGCGGCAGGCCCATGATCTCGCCACCCTTGTCCCATTTCAGGACGGTCGGCGTGATGGCGCCGATTTCCGGCGGAAGGGTGTCGGCACGGATCGGCTCCTTCGGGTCGCCCTGCGCCATAATCAGCAGCCAGTCCACCACGTTGCGCAGCTGGCGCACGTTGCCCGGCCAGTCATAGGCCTGGAGCGCCGCCATCGCATCTTCGCCGAACTCACGGACCGGCAGGCCCGAGGCCTCGGCGGAGCGCTGCATGAAATGGCGGGCCAGCACCGGGATGTCCTCGCGCCGTTCGGCCAGCGACGGCACGCGGATCGGCACCACCGACAGGCGGTAGAACAGGTCCTGGCGGAAGCGTCCCTGTTCGATCTCCGCCTGAAGGTCGCGGTTGGAGGTCGCGATCACGCGCACATCGACCTCGACCCGCTGGCCGCCGCCGACGCGCTCGAACACCTGCTCCTGCAGGGCGCGAACGATCTTGCCCTGGGTTTCCAGCGGCATGTCGGCGACCTCGTCCAGCAGCAGCGTGCCGCCATGGGCCTGCTCGAAGGTGCCGATCTTGCGGCCGGGACCGTCGACGCCCGCCTCGGTGCCGAACAGCTCCATCTCCAGCCGCTCCGGCCGCATGGTGGCGCAGTTCAGCCCGACGAAGGGGCCGCTGGCACGGCGCGAGCGGGCATGGATCAGGCGGGCGACCACCTCCTTGCCGGCGCCGGGCGGGCCGGAGATCAGCACACGGCTGCCGGTCGGCGCCACCTTGTCGATGGACTGGCGCACCTGATTGACCGCCGAGGAGCGGCCGATCAGCTCCACGTCGCCGCCGGCGCGCAGCTTCAGTTCCTGGTTCTCGCGCTTCAGCCGCGCCGCCTCGATGGCGCGGTCCACCATCAGCAGCAGCCGGTCGGCCTTGAACGGCTTCTCGATGAAGTCGTAGGCGCCGACCTTGATCGCCTGGACCGCGGTTTCGATGTTGCCGTGGCCGGAGATCATGATGACCGGAAGGTTGCCATGGTCCCGCATCAGCTGTTCCAGGATCTGCAGGCCGTCCAGCCTGCTGCCCTGCAGCCAGATGTCAAGCACGACGAGGCTCGGCCGGCGCGCCGCCACCTGGGCGAAGGCCTGATCGGCGTCGGCGGCCTCGCGGGTCTTGATGCCTTCGTCGTTCAGGATGCCGGCTATCAGCATCCGGATATCGGCTTCGTCGTCGACGATCAGAATGTCATGCGCCATGGGCTTCGTGCCTCATCTCTCCGCCGGTCTCCGCCGGCCTGTCGTCACGGCCGCCCGCGTCATTCGCGACCGCAACCGGGTGTGGAATGACCAGGGTCACGCGCGCCCCGGACCCGCCTTCGCGGTCCTCCAGGGTCAGCACGCCGCCATGGTCCTCCATGATCTTCTTGACGATGGCGAGCCCCAGCCCGGTGCCCTTGGCCCGCGTCGTCACATAGGGTTCGGTCAGCCGGTCGCGCTGTTCGCCGCCGGGCAGGCCCTTGCCGTTGTCCTCGACGGTGACGACGACCTTCTCGCCGTCGTCCTCCAGCGCGATCGCCACCTCGCCGGGCGGCAACTCGGCCCCGTCGGCGGGCGGCGGGCGGCCCTCGATGGCGTCCGCCGCGTTCTGCAGCAAGTTGGTCAGCGCCTGGGAAATCTGCCGGCTGTCGCACGCCACCGTCAGCGGCCCCGAGGGCAGCCGGGTGTCGAAGCGGATTTTGCCGCTATGGGCGCTGGATTGCAGGAACACCGCCTGCCGCACCAGATCGTTGATGTTGACCGGCTTCATCACCGGCTGCGGCATTCGTGCGAAGGCGGAGAATTCGTCCACCATGCGGCGGATGTCGTCGACCTGCCTGACGATGGTGTCGGTGCACATGGTGAAGACCTCCGTATCGCTGGAGATCTCCTTCAGGTATTTCCGGCGCAGCCGTTCGGCCGACAGCTGGATCGGCGTCAGCGGATTCTTGATCTCATGCGCGATGCGGCGCGCCACATCGGCCCAGGCCGCCTTGCGCTGCGCCGACACCAGTTCGGTGATGTCGTCGAAGGTGACGACATAGCCGCGCACCTCGCCGCTGCGCACTTCCGCCGCGATGCGGACCAGCAGGGTCAGCGTCGGCTTGCCCGGACGGCGGATCTGGATCTGGTCCTGCACGACGCGGCCGGGCTTCTTCGGCGCATTCTCCAGCAGGTCGCCGATGTCCGGCAGCAGTTCGACCAGCGACATGCCGACCAGACGCTCCAGATCCTCCTCGCCCACCAGACGGGCGGCGGACAGGTTCGGCAGGTTGATGACGCCGTCGGCATCCACGCCCAGCACGCCGGCCGACACGCCGGACAGCACCGTTTCGGTGAAGCGGCGCCGCTCGTCCAGCAGCCGGTTGGTCGACAGCAGTTCCCGGCGCTGCCCCTCGATCTCGGTGGTCATGCGGTTGAAGGCGCGGGACAGCAGCACGAACTCGTCCTCGCCCGGCGGTTCGGAAACGCGGACGGTCAGGTCGCCGGCACGCACCCGCTCGGCGGCGCCGATCAGCGCGCTGATCGGGCGGACCAGACGGGTTGCGAAATTCAGCCCGGCCCACACCGCCGCCAGCAGCAGCAGCATCGCCACCACCAGGAAGATCAGGGTGAAGGTGATCTGCAGGCTGCCGCGCTGGTTCTCCAGCGCCGTGTATTCCTTCACTGCCCCCTCGGCCGAGGCCATGTGCTGCAGAACCCGAGGCTCCACCATGCGGCCGACATAGAGGAAGGTGTCGGATACACGGTCCAGGCTGACCAGGGCGCGGACGCGGTCGTCGGATTCCTTGACGATCAGCGCGACCTCGCCATTGCGGGCCTGCTGGATCTTGTCTTCCGGGATCGGTTCGAATTCCAGGGTGAAGGTATAGCCGGCCCGCGCGACGATGGCGCCGGTGGTGCCGTTGAAGACGATGGCTTCCGACAGGGCGCGCAGCATCGCCTGGGTGGCGACGACCTGCTCGAACCGCTCCGGATCACTGGAAAGCCGCGCTTCCTGCGACAGGTCGTTGGCCATTGCCAGGGCATCTGCGCGGATGTTCTGCTGGTGCTCGTGCAGATAGGCGCTGGCGACCACCAGGGATTCGTTCACCGCCGTGCGCACGCGGTCGCTGAACCAGCTCTGCACCCCGACATAGAAGAACAGGGTGGAGAAGACGGTCATGATGATGGCCGGCGCCACCGCCAGCACGCTGAACACCAGAACCAGCCGGGTGTGCAGCCGCGATCCCGCCAGTCCGCGCCGCCGCCCGATCAGGATCGCGACGATCCGCCGCGCGATCAACACGCCCAGCGTCAGCAGGATCGCGAGGTCGAGCGTCAGCAGAAGCGTGACGGTGCGCGGGTTGGCCTGCCCGAACGGCGCGCTTTCCGTCATCGCCGCATAGGTGGCGAAGCCGGCGGCCAGGGCTGCCAGCGACAGGGCGAAAGCCAGCCGCTTGCCCAGGCCTACCCGCCGGGACCAGTGGAGAATCTTCTGCCAGACCGGCCTTTGGCCGGCTGCTGCGGTGTCGGAATTGGGTGGCATCGTCCGGCGCTAATCTGTTGCCGGAAAGATACACCTCTGTTGCGGTCCTGCCAAGCCGCAATGGATCTGCCTTTCGGACAGGACCGCTTAGGCCAGCCGGCGCAGCGCGCCATCGGGCGGTTGCTGGTCTTTCGTCCAGCGCCGTCCGCACCGACGCTGTGTCACAATTTTGGCACGGGTCGGTTGCGGCGGCGGCAGGACGTCAATCGGCCGGCAGCAGCCTATTTTCGACAGCAGCCTATTTGATGCCGCGCATCACCTGGATATCCAGGTCGCGGATCTTCTTGCGAAGCGTGTTGCGGTTCAGACCCAGCAGCTGCGCCGCCTTGATCTGGTTGCCGCGGGTTGCAGACAGGCTGAGCGAGATCAGCGGCCGTTCGATCTCGCGCAGCACCCGGTCATACAGGCCGTTGGACGGCATGCCGTCCTTGTGCGCGGCGAAATAGTCCTTCAGGTGGCGTTCGACCGCGGAGGACAGGCCTTCGCTCTGCGGCTCCTCCACCGGCTGGGCCGCCGGGGTGGCGTCGGCAAGCTCCGCCTCGACCACGTCCAGCCCGATGACCTCCTGCGAATAGAGGGCGGCCAGACGGCGGACGAGATTCTCCAACTCGCGGACATTGCCGGGCCAGCGATAGCGCTTCAGCCGGTCCATCGCCGCCTGATCGATGCTCTTGGCCGGAAGTCCCTGGCTGATGCCAAGATTCAGGAAATGGCGGACCAGCAGCGGAATGTCCTCCGTCCGCTCGCGCAGCGGCGGCAGGCGGATCGGCACCACGCACAGGCGGTAGAACAGATCCTCGCGGAACAGGCCCTGGCGGATCAGGGTGCGCAGGTCGCGGTGGGTCGCGGCGATGATGCGCACGTCGGTCTTGATCGCGGTGCGGCCGCCGACCGTGGTGTATTCGCCCTCCTGCAACACGCGCAGCAGGCGCGTCTGCGCCTCCAGCGGCATATCGCCGATCTCGTCCAGGAACAGGGTGCCGCCCTGCGCCTGTTCGAACCGGCCGGTCGACCGGTTGGTGGCGCCGGTGAAGGCGCCCTTCTCGTGGCCGAACAGCTCGGACTCGATCAGCTCGCGCGGGATGGCCGCCATATTGATGGCTACGAAGGCGCCGTTGCGGCGCTTGCCGTAATCGTGCAGCGCGCGGGCGACCAGCTCCTTGCCGGTGCCGGACTCGCCGGTGATCATCACCGTCAGGTCGGTGCCCATCAGGCGGGCCAGGACCCGGTAGATTTCCTGCATGGCGGGCGAGCGGCCGATCAGCGGCAGCTGTTCCTCGCCCTCCAGGTCGCCGCCGGGCATGGCGGCCGGCGGGTTGCTGGTGTTCAGCGCCCGTTCGACGACCGACACCAGCTCCTTCAGATCGAAGGGCTTGGGCAGATATTCGAAGGCCCCGCGCTCCGCCGCCTTCACCGCGGTGATCAGCGTGTTCTGCGCGCTCATGACGATGACGCGCAGTTCGGGCCGCAGCTTCTTGATGCGCGGGATCAGGTCCAGGCCGTTTTCGTCCGGCATCACCACGTCGGTGATGACCAGATCCCCCTGCCCGTCCGCCACCCAGCGCCACAGGGTGGCGGCGTTGCCGGTGGTGCGGACCTCGTGCCCCAGCCGGGCGAGGGCCTGCGTCAGGACGGTGCGGATGGCGCGATCGTCATCCGCGACGAGAATGGTCGCCGCGCTCATCAACGAGTCCCCCGGCCGCCCTTGGACTGCAAGCCAGCGTCTGAAATCTTCGACTCTCCGGAAAGTTTCGAGTCATCGTATTTCGAATCATCGTACATCGGCAGCGACACCTTGAAGACGGTCCGGCGAGGCTGGCTGTCGAACTCGATGGTTCCGCCATGATCGCCTATGAGTTTCGCCACCAATGCAAGACCAAGGCCAGTGCCGTTCACTTTGCTGGTCACGAAGGGATCGAACAGGTTCGACTGCAGGTCTTCCGGAATGCCGTCGCCATTATCCTGCACCGTTACCAGCAAGGGCAGATGCCGGCGCACATCGCCGCCCGGCAGCGCCATGCGCACGCCATGCTGATAAGAGGTGGTCAGGGTGATCTCGCCGCCTGATTCAGGTGCAGCCTCTGCCGCATTTTTCACCAGATTCAGGAAAACCTGCACAAGTTGGTCGCGGTTGCCGTAAACAGAAGGCAGTGACGGGTCGTAACGCTCGACAAAGCGTATTTTTCGGGCAAATCCGCTCTGGGCGACCTTGCGCACATGCTCCAGCACGGTGTGGATGTTCACCGCGGCGCGTTCCAGCGGCCGTTCGTCGGAAAACACCTCCATCCGGTTGACCAGCGCCACGATGCGGTCGGCCTCGTCGCAGATCAGGCGGGTCAGCACCCGGTCCTGGTCGCTGGCATTCTCCTCCAGCAGCTGCGCCGCGCCGCGGATGCCCGACAGCGGGTTCTTCACCTCATGCGCCAACATCGCCGCCATGGCGGTGACGGAGCGCGCGGCATGGCGGTGGGTCAGCGAATGGTCGATCTTGCGGGCCAGCGACCGCTCGTGGATGGTCAGCACCACATGGTCGGGCGGGTCGCCCATGGTCGCCACCTGCACGGTGACATAGTGCGGGCCGATGCGCGGGGTGTCGATGATGACCCCGTCCTGCGACACCCGGCGGCTGCCGCGGCGCACCTGTTCGATCAGGCCCATCACCGGGCTGTCCGGCGGCAGCAGGTCGGGCAGCGGCATGCCTTCCATCGCGTTGGCGGACAGATCGAAGAACTCCTGCCCCTCCAGATTGACGAAGCGAATGTCGCCGTTGCCGTCCACCACCAGCACCGGATCGGGCAGGCTGTTCAGCACCACCAGGGACTCCAGCCGGGGCGCCCGCGAGGCACCCGACCGGTTGCGGCCACGCTGGCCCGGGGCGGTCATCGGTACGGGATCCATCAGGCGGCCATCCTTTCGATTGCCGGTTCGTAGAAGGCACGGATGCGGTCACGCACCGCCTCGGGGTCGCCCAGCCGGTTGACCTCCTGGCGGAACTCGTTGGAATCGCGCAGACCGGTCGAATACCAGGACACATGCTTGCGGGCGACCTTGATGCCGCCGTCCGTGCCGTAATGGCTGAGCATGCTGTCGAAATGCTCCAGCAGCGTGCTCATCTGCTCGTGCAGCGGCGGGTCGGGCAGCTTTTCGCCGGTGCGCAGGTAATGCATGACCTGGGACGGGAACCAGGGCCGGCCGTAGCTGCCGCGCCCGATCATCACACCGTCGGCGCCGGATTCGGCAAGCGCGCGGTCCACCGCCTCGAAACTGGTGATGTCGCCGTTGACGACGATGGGGATCTTCACCGCCTCCTTCACATGGCGGACGTAGGTCCAGTCGGCGGTGCCGGTGTAGAACTGCATGCGGGTGCGGCCGTGGACCGTCACCATTTTGATCCCGCACTGCTCGGCGATGCGGGCGAGGTTCGGGGCGTTGAGGTTGGTCTCGTCCCAGCCCAGCCGCATCTTCAGCGTCACCGGGATGCTGACGGCCTTCACCACCGCCTCCAGGATGCGGCCGGCCAACGCCTCGTCCCGCATCAGGGAGGAGCCGGCATGGCCGTTGACCACCTTCTTGACCGGGCAGCCGAAATTGATGTCGACGACGGCGGCGCCGCGATCCTCGTTCAGCTTCGCCGCTTCCGCCATCACCTCGGGCTCGCAGCCGGCGAGTTGGACCGCCATCGGAAACTCTTCCGGCTCGGTCTCCACCATGCGCAGGGTCTGGCGGTTCTCGCGGATCATCGCCTGGCTGGCGATCATCTCCGACACGACGAGGCCGCAGCCCGCGCGTTTCACCAGACGGCGGAACGGCAGGTCGGAGACACCCGACATGGGCGCCAGGATCACCGGTCCGGCGAGCGTGATGGGTCCGATTTGTATGGTCATTCTCACCTGCCCGATTGATGGGCAAATCAACAAAGTGCCACCATTTTGGGCAAGTTATCACGCTGCTGCGGATGTGTGCAAGCGCGAAGCCCAATGGCCATACTCAAGCTCTGGGTAAAAGCTATGCTGTTCCACCGACTTGCAGTGGATGCGCCGTCAACTCCAGGCCCATTGTCCGATCAGCACGTTCGACACGAACTTGACACCGGGATAGGCAAGCGTCGCCAGCAGATAGACGATCAGCATGGTCCGCGCCGCCGTCCGCCCGCGCACGCCGGTCCGGTATTCCGCCAGCAGCAGGATGCCGATGACGATGAAGGTCGCCAGCGACAGCAGCGTCTTGTGATCGGTGCGGAACAGCAGCCCCTGCTCGAAATAGAGCACCGCCATACCGGTGGCGAGGCCGGCGCCCAGCACCACCTCCGACGCGATCAGAAGGCGCAGCTGCAGCCGCTCGCTCTCCGCCACCGGCGGCAGGAAGCGGCTGAGCGGAGTCGGCCGCTTGCTCTTCAGCGCCCGCGTCTGAATCACCGCCGCAAAGGACGCCACGGCACTGAGCGTCAGCAGGGCATAGGTGAAGACCGACACCGCGATGTGCAGATCGATCCACACGCCCGGCGCATTGCCGCGCAGGACCGGGGCCGGCGCATCCTCCGTCAGCGTCGCCAGCAGGCAGACCGCGAGCAGATAGGGCAGCAGCAGCGGCGCCAGTCTCCAGGCCGTGTCATGGAGCAGGCTGAGCCCGATGAACAGAGCCATGCAGGCGGCGGTCGTCACCCACAGCGCGGTGGAGAATCCGGTCTGCCACTGGCCGGCCACCTGCAGGATCGCCCACATGCCCGGCCCGGCGGCGGCGAGCAGCAGGGCGCCCCAGAAAGACCAGCCGCGGCCCTCCACCCCCTGCCCCGCGATGCGCCGGTAGGGATAGAAGGCGGCAGGCAACAGGGCTACCAGCGCCGTCAGGCTCAAGAAAATGTTCTGCGACATGGACCCGAATGCACTCCCGTCCTTCCGCCATGATGCTGCCATGTCATGCCGCCCGCCCCCGGAGATCGTCCGGAGGGTAACAGGCGGCAAGGCTCGGCACTTGGCGGAACCACGGCGACAGGCTAGGCTCCGCGACGTTTCCGTCAAGTGGCTATCATATCTTACGGTTTGCCTCATGCCCACCTGCATCGCGCCCACCTGTATCGCCCTAATCGTCGCCGGCGGATCCGGTCAGCGGTTCGGCGCCGAACGGCCGAAGCAGTATCTCGACCTCGCCGGCAAGCCGGTGCTGCGCCGGACGGTGGAGGCCTTCCTCAACCACCCCCAGGTCACCGGTGTGCGCGTGGTCATCGACCCGGCGTGGCGCGACGCCTATGACGCCGCTGTCGCCGGCCTCGGCCTGCCCGATCCGGTGGCCGGCGGCGCCAGCCGTCAGGACTCGGTGCGCAACGGGCTGGAGGCGCTGGCCGCCGACGGCGCCCCCGACCTCGTGCTGATCCACGACGCCGCCCGGCCGCTGATCGACGCGGCCACCATCGGTGCGGTGATTGCGGCGCTCGACGCCACGCCCGGCGCCATCGCTGCGGTACAGGTCGCCGATACCCTCAAGCGCGCCGGTTCCGGCGCCATCGCCGGTACGGTGGACCGCGAAGGGTTGTGGCGGGCGCAGACCCCGCAGGGCTTCCGCTTCCCCGCCATTCTGGAGGCGCACCGCGCCGCCGCCAGCCTGTCGCTGACCGACGACGCGGCGGTGACCGAGCGTGCCGGTCTGGCCGTGGCGCTGGTGCCGTCCAAGGAGGACAATTTCAAGGTGACCACCCCCGACGACCTGACCCGCGCCACCCGCGCGATCATGAGCAACCTGTGGGATGTGCGGACCGGCAGCGGCTTCGACGTCCACCGCTTCACCGACGGCGATTACGTGACGCTCTGCGGCCTGCGCATCCCGCACGACCACGGGCTGGAGGGTCATTCCGATGCCGATGTCGGTCTGCATGCCCTGACCGACGCCATCCTCGGCGCGCTGGCCGCCGGCGACATCGGCAGCCACTTCCCACCGACAGACCCGCGCTGGCGCGGGGCCGACAGCGCCAAGTTCCTGCGCCATGCCGCCGATCTGGTGGCGGAGCGCGGCGGCGTCATTGCCCATGCCGACGTGACGATCATCTGCGAACGGCCGAAGGTCGGCCCCCACCGCGCCGCGATGGCCGAACGCATTGCCCAAATCCTGGGCATCGAGGTCGGTCGGGTCAGCGTCAAGGCGACCACCACCGAGCAGCTGGGCTTCGCCGGCCGGCGCGAGGGCATCGCCGCGCAGGCGGTGGCGACCATCCGGCTCCCCGGCTAACATCCTATTCAACGTTCCGAACCGGGAGAGGCCGTCATGTTTCCCGAGATCATCCGCGAGCTGTCCGCCCAGGTGCTGGCCGAATACGGCCTCGCCGGCTTCATGCTGGCGACCGCCGAATCCTGCACCGGCGGCCTGATCGCCGGCGCGCTGACCGACATCGCCGGTTCGTCGAAGGTGGTCGACCGCGGCTTCGTCACCTACACCAACATCGCCAAGACCGAGTTGTTGGGCGTCCCCGCCAGTCTGCTGCACGCCCACGGCGCGGTCAGTCCGGAGGTGGCGGTCGCCATGGCCGTCGGTGCGCTGGCCAAGTCGCGGGCCGACGTGACGGTGGCGGTGACCGGCATCGCCGGCCCCGGCGGCGCGACCGAGACCAAGCCGGTGGGTCGCGTCTATGTCGCCACCGCCGTGCGCGGCGGAGCGGCCAAGGCCAAGGAATACACCTTTCCCGGCGACCGCGACGCCGTGCGGATGGCGACCGTCCAGGCGGCGCTGGAGCGGCTGCGGCTGGCCCGTCCGACCGGAAGCCTGCGCTGAAGATTCGCCGGCAAACTCTTCACCAACAAGGGAAATGACCCGATGCCGACCATCAACATCCAGCTGTTCGAAGGCCGCACCGTCGAACAGAAGCGCGAATACGCCAAGGCGCTGACCGAGGCGACCGTCAAAGTCCTCGGCTGCTCGCCCTCGGCGGTGGACATCATCTTTCAGGATGTGAAGAAAAGCGATTGGGCCAGCGGCGGGGAGTTGTGGTCGGACAAGAGCTGACCGACCACTCCCACATCTGCCTGCAAGCCGGCGTCAGGCCGGCTGCGTCACCCGGCCCGGCCCATAAAGCTGGGCCGCACGCGTTTCGAAGGCCTGCACCATCCGGCGCACCGCCTCGTTGAACAGCAGGCCCATGATCTTCTGCAGCATCTTCGAACGGAACTCGAAATCGACGAAGAAGTCGACGCAGCAGCCGCCGGGATGATCGTTGAAGATCCAGTGGTTGTTCAGGTACTGGAACGGCCCGTCGGTGTACTGCACGTCGATCCGGCAGGCCGGCGCGCTCAACTCCACCCGCGAGGTGAAGCGTTCGCGGACCATCTTGAACCCGATGATCAGGTCCGCGAACATGACATTGCCTTCGCGCTTGCGGATGCGGGCCGCCAGGCACCAGGGCAGAAACTCCGGATACTTCTCCACATCGGCGACCAGGTCGTACATCTGCTGGGGCGTGTAGGGAAGAACCTTCTTTTCCGCGTGCGTCGGCATGCCCGTACCCGTGTCCTTCTATTGAACCGCCTTGGATCAGGCGGCCGCGACCCCCAGCTTGCGCAGCCGGGCTTCGCGCAACTTCTCGAAATCGGCGCCCGCATGGTAGGACGAGCGCGTCAGCGGCGACGAGGCCACCAGCAGGAAGCCCTTGCCGCGGCCGACAGTGGAATAACCGTCGAACTCCTCAGGAGTCACGAAACGATCCACCGCCGCATGCTTGGGCGTGGGCTGGAGATACTGCCCAATCGTCAGAAAGTCCACATCGGCGGAGCGCAGATCGTCCATCACCTGCCCGATCTCCTCCTTCGTCTCTCCCAACCCGACCATCAGGCCGGACTTTGTGAAGATCGTCGGGTCCAGTTCCTTCACCCGCGCCAGCAGCTGCAGCGAGGCGAAATAGCGCGCACCGGGGCGGATGTTGGGGTACAGGCGCGGAACGGTCTCCAGATTGTGGTTGAAGACGTCGGGCTTGGCCTCCACCACCACCTCGACCGCACCCTTCTTCTTCTGGAAGTCGGGGGTCAGGATCTCGATGGTCGTTTCCGGCGATGCGGCGCGGATGGCGCGGATGGTGCGGGCGAAATGCTCGGCGCCGCCGTCGGCCAGATCGTCGCGGTCGACCGAGGTGATGACGACGTGGCTGAGCTTCAGCTTTCCGACCGCCTCGGCCACATTGTCCGGCTCATGCGGGTCCAGCTGGTCCGGCCGCCCGGTCTCGACATTGCAGAAGGCGCAGCCGCGCGTGCAGATGGAGCCCAGGATCATGAAGGTGGCGTGCTTGTGCTTCCAGCACTCCCCGATGTTCGGGCAGGCGGCCTCCTCGCACACGGTGTTCAGCTTCAGCCCGCGCATCAGCTGGCGGGTCTCGTTGTATTCCTGGCTCATCGGCGCCTTGACCCGGATCCAGGCCGGTTTGCGCTGGATGGGGTTGTCGGGCTTATGGGCCTTTTCGGGGTGGCGCAGCTTCTCGGTCTGGTCGACGAGGGTCATGGTCTAAAGCTCCCGATGGCCGACGCGATGCCCCGGCCCCGACAATAGGTGCGATGAGGATGTCAAACCCGCCATTCCGGCGGAAACAGTTCGGCCGGATAGGCCGGATCGAGCGCCTGGTCAAGCGTGAAAGGCGGCAAGACCGGGAAATGCCCGTCGGGGACATCCGCCTCGACGGCGGCCCGCAGCCGGGCGTCCGAGTAAACGTCGGCGAAGACCTCGGCGATGTAGGGTCGGAGGCTGGGGCTGTCCTTGATCTCCCGGATCAGCTTCTTGCGCTGCTCCCGGACGGTTAGGCGCCAGCCTCGCTCGCATCGTTCCCGCAGATCAGGACAGAACATCCATTTCAGCAAATGGACCAGCAGAACGCCAAGGCGATTGTCGATCTCGGATTTCTGGCTGCGGCCCATGCTCTCGATCTCCTCGGCGACGTTCTCCCAGTCGACCGGGGCGTTGTTCCGCTCGGCGCCGGCACGGCGAAGCTCCTGCGCCTGGGCTTGCGTCCAGGCGTAGAAATCCTCGTCATAGGCGGCGCTGCTGCGGTCCATGGCTCCGTCCAAAGGGGAAAAACGTCACCCCAGAAATCCCTTGCGGAAAATCCTAGTTAAAAGTGGATCGCCCGGCCATAGGCATCAAGGACCGACTCATGCATCATTTCCGACAGGGTCGGGTGCGGGAACACCGTGTGCATCAGTTCGGCCTCGGTCAGCTCCGACGACTTGGCGATGCCATAGCCCTGGATCAGCTCGGTCACTTCCGCGCCGATCATGTGGGCGCCCAGCATCTCGCCGGTCTTAGCGTCGAAGATGGTCTTGATCAGGCCTTCCGGCTCGCCGAGCGCGATGGCCTTGCCGTTGCCGACGAAGGGGAAGCGGCCGACCTTGATCTCGTAACCGGCTTCCTTCGCCTTCTTCTCCGTCAGGCCGACCGACGCGATCTGCGGGTGCGAGTAGGTGCAGCCCGGGATGTTGCGGACGTTCAGCGCATGCGGATGCTTGCCGGCGATGTGCTCGGCGACGATCACGCCCTCGTGGCTGGCCTTGTGGGCGAGCCAGGGGGCGCCGGTCACGTCGCCGATGGCGTACACGCCCGGCTCGTCGGTCTCGCACATGCCGTTGGTCTGGATGTGGCCGCGGTCGGTCTTGACCTTGGTGTTCTCCAGGCCCAGGCCCTCGGTGTTCGGGCTGATGCCGACGGCGACGATGACGCGGTCGACCGTGATGTCCTCGGTCTTGCCGCCGGCCTCGACGGCCACGGTCACGCTGTCGGCGGCCTTGCGCAGGTTGCCGGCCTTACCGCCGGTGATGATGCGCATGCCCTGCTTTTCGAAGGCTTTCCGGGCCATTGCGGAGATTTCCTCATCCTCCACCGGAAGGATGCGGTCCATCACCTCGACCACGGTAACCTTGGCGCCCAGGGCGTTGTAGAAGCTGGCGAATTCGATGCCGATGGCACCGGACCCGATCACCAGCAGCGACTTCGGCATGCTGTCGGGCGTCATCGCCTTGCGATAGGTCCAGACCAGCTTGCCGTCATCCTCCAGCCCCGGCAGCGTGCGGGCGCGGGCACCGGTGGCGATGATGATGTGCTTGGCGCCGAAGGTGCCGACCGGGGCCTCGCCCTTGGTCACCGCGACCTGCCCCTTGCCGAGCAGCTTGGCGGAGCCCTCGATCACCGCGACCTTGTTCTTCTTCAGCAGGTGCTTGACGCCGCCGTTCAGCTGCCCTGCGACCTTCCGCGAGCGGGCGACGACCTTGTCGAGGTCGAAGGACGGGTTCTGGATGACCAGGCCGTAGTCGGCGGCATGCTTGGCGAGATGCAGCACCTCGGCCGAGCGCAGCAGCGCCTTGGTCGGGATGCAGCCCCAGTTCAGGCAGATG
>NZ_CAMLJP010000065.1 GCF_946480385.1 uncultured Azospirillum sp. | reverse complement strand
AATCCAAAGCATAAGCTTGCATCGTCACCACATCGAAACGCCCCGGCTCCCACGAGCCGGGGCGTTTCGGCGTTTGATGCACAGAGCCGCAATTTGAAAGCAAGCAGCGGAGTGTGCCGGCCGGGCTGGTGGTTCAGATTGCTCCCTCATCGCACCACGGAACCTGTAAGGTTCGAGCGGGGAGAAGGACAGATGACAGTCGCACTCGACACCGTCACCTCTGATGCGACCGGCTTGGAGGCCGAGCGCTGGGCGGCGTTGCGCCGCCGCGATCCTGCCGCCGACGGGCGCTTCGTCTATGCGGTCCGCAGCACCGGCGTTTATTGCCGGCCGAGTTGCGCCGCGCGGCCGGCCCGTCCTGAGAATGTCGTGTTCTATGCCGGCAATGCCGAGGCGGAGCAGGCGGGGTTCCGGCCCTGCAAACGCTGCCGGCCGGATGGGCCGAGCCAGAACGACCGCCGGGCCGAGGCCGTGGCCCGCGCCTGCCGCCTGATCGAGGAGGCTGAGGAGGCGCCGCCCTTGGAGGAGCTTGCGACGGCGGCGGGGATGAGCCCGCATCACTTCCACCGCATCTTCAAGCAGGTGACCGGCGTCACGCCGCGCGCCTATGTCCAGGCCAACCGCGCCGCCCGCGTCGCCGGCGCCTTGCAGCAGGCCGGCAGCGTGACCGAAGCAATCTATGAGGCCGGCTATGGTTCCTCCGGACGGTTCTACGAGACCGCTGGGGCGCGGCTGGGGATGACGCCGACCAGCTACCGCAAGGGCGGGGTGGGGGAGACGATCCGCTTCGCGGTCGGGGTCTGCTCGCTCGGCTCGATCCTGGTGGCGGCTACGGAACGCGGGGTGTGCGCGATCCTGCTGGGCGACGATCCCGACATGCTGCTTCGCGATCTGCAGGACCGCTTCCCCAAAGCCGAGTTGATCGGTGGTGATGCGGCCTTCGAAGCGACGGTGGCGCAGGTGGTGGGATTCGTCGAGGCGCCGGCGACGGGGCTCGACCTGCCGTTGGACATCGGCGGCACTGCTTTTCAGCAACGGGTGTGGCAGGCGTTGCGCGCCATCCCGGCCGGCCGGACAGCCAGCTATGCCGAGATCGCCGGCGCCATCGGCGAGCCGGCGGCGGTGCGGGCGGTGGCGCGGGCTTGCGGCGCCAATCCGATTGCCGTGGCGATCCCTTGCCATCGCGTCGTGCGGTCCGATGGCGGTCTGTCCGGCTATCGCTGGGGCGTGGAGCGCAAGCGGGACCTGCTGGACCGCGAGCGCAAGGAGGCGGCGCGGTGAAGATGTTGGAGACGCTGGACTGGACGCGAATCGAAGCGGAGCTGGAGACGGTCGGCCATGCGGTCGCGGGGCCGCTGCTGGACGGCGAAACCTGCAAGGCGTTGGCGGGGCTCTATGAGCAGGAATCCCCCTTCCGCAGCCGGGTGGTGATGGAGCGGCACGGCTTCGGCAAAGGGGAATACAAATACTTCACTCACCCGCTGCCCGAGCCGGTCACCGCCTTGCGCGCGCTGCTCTACCGCCGGCTGGCGCCGGTTGCCAACCGCTGGGCGGCGGCGATGGGGCTCGACACCCGCTATCCGGCGGAACACGTGGAGTTCCTGGAGCGCTGCCACGCGGCAGGGCAGACGCGCCCGACACCGCTGCTGCTGAAATACGGTCCCGGCGACTACAATTGTCTGCATCAGGATCTGTATGGCGAGACGGTGTTCCCGTTGCAGGTCGCCATCCAGCTGTCGGCGCCGGGGGCGGAGTTCACCGGCGGCGAGTTCGTCCTGACCGAGCAGCGTCCGCGCATGCAGTCGCGCGCCACCGTCGTGCCGCTGGGGCTGGGCGAGGCGGTGATCTTCGCGGTGGACCAGCGCCCGGTGCAGGGCACGCGCGGCACCTACCGCGTCCGCCACCGCCACGGCGTCAGCCCGGTGCGTTCGGGCGCGCGCCACACGCTGGGCATCATCTTCCACGACGCGGCGTGAGGCCTCATCCCGCCGCCGACGGTGCCCGTGATCCCATGCCGCGCGCGGGGGAATAGCCGCGCACAGCCAGGGCCGCGAACAGGACGGTGGCGCCGGTAACAACCGCCAGCGCCAGCCCGTCGACCCGGCCGTAGAGCGCGAAGCGGATCAGCTCCACCCCATGGGTGAAGGGATTGAGGCTGCACAGCCACCACAGCAGCGGGCCGGCCTCCTCCATGCGGTAGAGCGGATAGAGGGCGGAGGACAGGAAGAAGAGGGGGAAGACGACGAAGTTCATCACCCCGGCGAAATTCTCCAGCTGGCGGATGGTGGAGGCCAGCACCATGCCGAGTGCCCCCAGCATCAGCCCGTTCAGCAGCAGAGCCGGCAGCACCGTCAGCGGTGCCCAGACCGGCAGGTCGATGCCATAGAGCCTGACGATCAGCAGGAAGGCCGCCACCTGGAGGATCGACACCACCACGCCGCCCAGCAGACGGGCCAGCAGAAGGAAGGAGCGCGGCAGCGGGCTGGTCAGCAGGATGCGCATGCTGCCCATCTCGCGGTCATAGACCATCGACAGCGAGCCCTGCATGCCGTTGAACAGCTGGATCATGCCGATCAACCCCGGCACGATGTAAACCTCGTAGGGGATGTAGGTCTCGTAGGGCGGGATGATGGCGATGCCGAGTGCGGCGCGGAACCCTGCCGCGAAGACGAACAGCCACACCAGCGGCCGGACCAGCGCGCCGAGGAAGCGCTCGCGCTGATGCACGAAGCGCAGCACCTCGCGCGCGACGATGCCCTGGAAGGCGATCCACCATCCCCCGAACTGCCGGCCGGTCATGCTGCGGCCTCCACCTCGGCAGTGGGCCGGGCGGCGGTCAGCCGGTCGAAACTTTCCGTCACGGTGGCGCAGCCGGTCTCTTCATTCACCGCGGCGACCGGCCCGTTGGCGCGAACCCGGCCACGGTGCAGGACCACCACATGGTCGGTGGCTGGGTCGATCTCGTCGATCAGATGGGTGGCCCACAGCACGGCGATGCCGTCCTCCGCGCACAGGGCGTGGACGTGACGGATCAGGGTGCGGCGGGCGGGGATGTCCAGCCCGACGGTCGGCTCGTCCAGCAGCAGCAGGGTCGGGCGGTGCAAAAGGGCGCGGGCGATTTCCACCCGCCGCCGATGGCCGCCGTTCAGCGCGCGGACCTTTTCCGCCCGCCGTTCGAACAGGGACAGGCGGGTGAGTTCCGCTTCGATCCGCCGGTCGGCCTCGCGCCGGCCGATGCCGTGCAGGGCGGCGAAATAGCGGAGGTTCTGCACCACCGTCAGGTCGAGGTCGAGGGTCGGCTGCTGAAACACCACGCCCAGATGAGCGAGTGCGTCGCCCGGTGCCTGCGCGATGTCGTGGCCGTGGATGCGCACCCGACCGGCGGTCGGCCGCAGCAGGCCGGTGGCCAGTGCGAACAGCGTGCTCTTCCCCGCGCCGTTGGGGCCGAGCAGGCAGGTGAAGGCGCCGGGCATCACGCGGAAGCCGACATCCTCCAGCGCGAGGCGATTTCCGCCATAGCTGTGGCGCAGCCCATCGACCTCCAGTGCCGGCACCGTCATTCCACCGTTCCTCTCTGCCTCAGCCCTTCCAACTCAACCCTTGACCGCCACGCCCCAGGGATAGCGGCCGACCTTGACCGTCTTCGTCACCTTCAAGGCGTCGACGTTGATGATCGAAACGTCGCTGCTGACCCCGTTGGTGGTGTAGAGCGTCTTCTGGTCTGGCGTCAGCGCCAGTTGCCAGACGCGGCGGCCGACGAGCAGGTAATCCTTCACCTCGAAGGTCTTGGCGTCCACCACCGCGACATGGTTGGCCGGACCGAGCGCGACGAAGGCATAACGGCCGTCGTCGGTCAGCTTGACGCCCACCGGCTGGATGCGATCCTTGGCGATGCCCTTGATGTGGAAATCGACGACCTTCGTGACCTTGCGGCTGGCGGTGTCGATGACGCTGACGGTGCCGCCGATCTCCGACGAGACCCACAGCTGCGAACCGTCCTTGGTGAACTGGGCGTAGCGCGGGCGGGGGCCGACCAGCGTGTTGTCGACCACCTGCCGCTTTTCCATGTCGATCCAGTGGACCATGCTGGTCGTCTCGGACGTGTTGACGCCCCAGCGGCCGTCGGGGCTGACGTCCATCCCCTCCGGTTCCACCCCGACATCGACCTGGAAGGCGACCTTGCGCGTCGGCACGTCGACCACGGTGACGATGTTGCTGTCCTCGTTGGCGATGATCAGGCTCTTGCCGTCGGGGCTGAGGGCGAACTGTTCGGGATCCTCGCCGGAGGGCAGGTTGTGGACGATCTTCTTGCTGGCGAGATCGAGGACCTGCACCGCATGGTCGTCGCTGGCGCAGATGAACAGCTGGGTGCCGTCCTTCGACAGGGTGATGCCGCGCGGGCGCTTGCCGACCTTGATCGTGTCGGTGACCGCCATGGTCTTGCCGTCGATCACCGACAGGGTGTTGTCCTTCTCGTTCGACACATAGATGGTCTGGGCCGCGGCGGCCGACGCCAGGAGGGCGGTGGCCAGGGCGGCTAAGGAGATGCCGGTGAAGCGGGCGGCGGTCATGGCGTGGTCTTTCCTCGCGTCTTGCAGAGCGTTTCCGGTAGGTCGTAGCCCAGGCTGTCCAGTTCGGTGCGCGGGTGCAGAAATCCCTCCTGCGGCGACACCGACACCACCGACCGGTCGGCGGCCAGCAGCACCGGCTGGCGCAGCTGCCCATCCCAGGGCCGCAGGCTGAGCGGTGCGCCGCGGAAGGCCGACATGGTGAAGTCGGGCGACTGGATGAAGGCAATCAGGCGGTCGGGATCGGCGGAGCGGGTGCGGGCGGCGGCCTCGCCCACCACGCGGACGGCGGTCCAGTCATTGTGGTCGCGCGCGGTCATCGGCCGCTTGGCCGCCGCCTTGAAGCGGGATTGCAGCTGTGCCGCGCCCCATTGCTCGTGGGTGCGGTGCCAGACGGTGGGGACCAGCCCCTGGGTGCCGGCGACCGGGCGCGGATCGGCGGTGCGGTAGGACAGGTAATCGCCGAACTCCCCGACCTCGTCGGCGACGATCAGCACGTTGTAGGCCTTGGTCTGGGTGAAAACCGGGATTTCGGATTCGGCGGTGCGGTTGACGTCGCTTTCGGCCGTCCATTCCTTTTCCGCCACGATCTGGGCGCCGAAGCGCTTGGCGGTGCGGCGGATCGCGTCGGCGTACAGCTTGTCCTCCGGCCGGCGGCCGGTGACCAGGAACCAGCGCGGCCAGCGCTTCTTTACCAGATATTGGCCGAGCGCGTCGGCCAGCATCGCCCGGCTGGGGGCCACATGGATGAGGTTCGGAGCACAGGCGCTGCCGCGCAGGGCGTCGTCGGGCGCATTGGCGTTCAGCAGCAGCAGGTTGCGGGCCTCCGGCAGCTTAGACAGGGCTTCCACCGTCGTGCCGGGGGCGTCGACGATGACGAAGCGGTCGCCGCGGCCGGCCAGCTCGCGCAGGGCTGCGGCGGCATCGCCGTCCGGCGGCACCTCCACGCTGTCGAGCAGGAAGGTCTGCTTGAGGAACTTGCCGGTCGTGTTGTTGTCGGCGATGGCGAGCGTCGCGCCGGCCAGCCCGTCGTCGGCCGCCGGCTCGTCGGGGTTGGAGACAGAGGGCGGCGGTTCTGGCGTCTGCGACAGCAGGCCGATGCGGATCTCGGCGATGGATTGGGCGCCGACGGTCTGGGCACCGGCACCGGGCGTCCCGGCCAGCAGAACGGCAGCGAGGGCGGCCAGCGATGCGCTGCGGAGAAGGCCGGAGAGGCGGGGCTTGGTCATCATATCCGTCGGAACGCCAACTGTTTGGTGTGCAGCCTATCGAGCGAACCCGGACGGCGGAATGCGACTATGGAAGGATGGACAGGCAACGGTGGGGGCGGGACCACGTCTTGTACGAAAGTCCAATTATTGGCGTGACGGAGCGATGGCTATCCTGGCTGCCCGTTCCATGATGAAACCACCACTGCCGGGACTTGCCATGGCGTATGTGACCCGCCGCCGATTCCTGTCCGGACTGGCCGCAAGCTGCGCGTCTGTCGGAATCGCGTCCGCACTCGGCGTTCCGCGGAGTGCCGCCGCCCGGCCGCTGGACGAGGTGATCGAGCGCGGTCGGCTGCGCGTGGCGGTCTATCGCGACTTTCCGCCCTTCTCGTTCCAGCGCGACGGCAAGCTGGTGGGGATCGATGTCGATCTCGCCCGGGCGATCGCCGAGAAGCTGGGCGTCAAGGCCGACATCTACGAGCAGATTCCCGGCGAGACTGTGTCGGACGATCTGCGGGTGGCGGTCTGGCGCGGCAGCCTGTTCGGCGGCGAGCTGGCCGACATCATGATGCACATCCCCTATGATAAGCAATTCGGGTTGATGAACCCGGAGGCGGTGCTGTTCGGTCCCTATCATCACGAGGTGTTCGCGCTCGCCCGCGATCCGCAGCGGGTGCGCTCCGCCGTGCTGGCGACCCTGCCGGACGAGCCGATCGCGGTGGAGATCGACAGCGTTCCCGACTTCTTCCTTCTGGGCCTGCAGGGCGGCCGGCTGCGCAGCCGCGTCATCCATTGCCCGACACCCGAGGCCGCCATCGAGAAACTGACCTCCGGCGAGGCGGCGGCGGTGCTGGCGCCACTGAGCCAGGTGCAGGCGGCGTTGGGCGCGCGGGCCGAGCAGTTCCCGATCACCACCGTGAATCTACCGGGCATGATGACCTCCAACTGGAACATCGGCATGGCGACCAAGGAAAACTCCCGCGACCTCGCCTACAGCATCGGCGACGCGGTGACGGCGCTGACCGAGGACGGGACCATGGGCCGGATCTTCGCCGCCTACGGCGCGACCCACACGCCGCCGCCGCTGGTGGAGTGAACGGAGCTGAAGGAACTCGGCCGGTCGGGAGGAGATGGATGGGACACCCCCTTTACCAAGCAGGATTGGCCGGTGCGATGATCGTCGTCGCGGGCACTGCGTTCGCCGCAAGCTCTCCCTCCGACCCGCTGAACTCGGTGATGTGGGAGGCGCTGCGCGACCAGTATTTTGCCGGCGCGCCGGTGGTGTTCGACAACGCCGTCAGGGTCAACGCCCCGGCGGCGGCGGAGGACACGCGCGCGGTGCCGGTTTCTGTCGACGCCACGGCGCTGGGGCAGGTGGTGGAGATGGTGGCGATCGCCGACCTCAACCCGTTCCCGCTGGTTCTGCGCTACCATCCCGGCACAGCCGCGCCCTACATCGCCACCCGCATCAAGATCCAGCAGGCCACCGCCGTGCGTGGCGCCGCGCGGACCGCCGACGGGGTGTGGCATGTCTCCGGCGTGATGGTGGATGCGGCGGGTGGCGGCTGCAGCGCGCCGCCGGCGTCCTATGCTCAGAAGGATTGGGCCGACCATGTCGGCGAGGTGCAGGCCAGGCTGTGGCCGGCGGACACCGATGGGGTGGCGCGGCTGCGGTTGCGCATTCGCCATCCCAACGACACCGGCCTGGTCGACGGCATTCCCGCCTATTTCGTCGAAACCCTGCAGGTCGAAGCGCAGATCCCCGGCGGTTCGGCGGAACTGGCGAAGATCGACAGTCTGGAGCCGGTGTCGGAGAATCCCGTCTATTCGCTGGACGTGCGTCCACCGCCCGACGCCACGGCGCTGCTGCTGCGCGGCCGGGACAACCAGGGCGGCGAAATCCGCGCGACCATTCCGATGCCGCCGCCGGGCGCCCGACCCGCGATGAGACCGGCGATGTCGCTGAAACCGGCCGACCAGCCCTGGAGTGTCGGGCAATGAGCATGCCGCTTTTGCGACGGCTGGCGCTGACCACCGCCTTTGCCGCTGCCCTGATGGTTGGTGCGGCGACGGGATCGGCGCGGGCCGCGGGGCCGCTGACCTATGATCTGAAGCCGACGCGAATCGCTCCCGACACCTATGTCTTCGAGGGATCGACCAAGCATTTCACCCGCGCCAACGGTGGCAACATCCTGAATTCCGGCTTCATCGTCACGGCCGACGGGGTGATCGTCATCCAGACCGGCCCGTCCCGCCGCTATGGCGAGGAGATGCGCGCGGCCATCCGCAAGGTCACCGAAAAGCCGATCCGCAAGGTCTTCATCAGCAACCTGCACCCCGACTATTGGCTGGGATCCCAGGCCTTCGCCGATGTGCCCATCGCGGCCCTGCCCGGAACCATCGCCGGTATCCAGGAGGAGGGGAGCGGCATCGCCGACAACATGTACCGGCTGGTCGGCGACTGGATGCGCGGCACCGAGGTGACGGTGCCGACGGAGCCGGTCTATGGCTCGACCGTGAGGTTCGGCGACCACCGGCTGCGGCTGATCCCGCTGAGCGGCCACACCGCCGCCGACCTGATGATCCTCGACGAGACGACGGGCGTGCTGTTCGCCGGCGGCGTGGTCTTCTGCGACCGCACCCCGACGACTCCGCATGCCACCGTCGCCGACTGGCTGAAAGAACTGGATGCGGTCGACGGCCTGGACATCCGGCTGCTGGTGCCCAACCACGGGCACATCCGGTCGGACAAGGCCTGCGTCGCCCAGACGCGCGACTGGCTGACTTGGCTGGACGGTACGCTGCGCCATGCGGTGGACTCCGGCCTCGACATGGCGGAAGCGTTGGAACTGCCGATCCCTGAGCGATTCGAAGTGCTGGACGTGCTGCGCGAAGAGTATCGCCGCTCCGTCGCCCATCTCTGGCCGAAGATCGAACAGGCTGCTCTGCCGCGGGTCAATTGAAGCGCGGGGGGTGAAGCGCAGCGGGCTGACGTTTACGCCTGCTACTATCCGACAATTTACCCAACCGATCATCCGTCTACACTGCCGATATCGTAAAGCGACGCGGTCCCTTCGGCCGCCAAAAGCTTAAAAGGCCGCCCCCGATCCCGCTTCTCACCGCCGGACCCGCCCGTCCGGCGGCAACGGACGGATCATGCCCCGGGCGGTGCCGTCATCATCAGTTTTGGGAGGCAACCGCATATGAAGCGCCTGGTTACAAGTCTCGCCCTGGCAGCCTCGCTTACCGCGTTCAGCGCCACCGGCGTCCTGGCCGCCGACGCCGCCGGCCCGTCCAGCGACGATCTGCTGAAGAGCGCCACCAACACCGAAGCGGTCCTGACCTATGGCATGGGACCCCAGGCCCAGCGCTTCAGCCCGCTGACCGATCTCAACGCCGACACCGTGAAGAAGCTGGTCCCGGTCTGGTCCTTCTCCTTCGGCGGCGAGAAGCAGCGCGGGCAGGAAGCCCAGCCCATCATCTATGACGGCACCATCTACGTCACCGGTTCCTACTCCCGCCTCTATGCGGTCGATGCCCGCACCGGCCACAAGAAGTGGGAATACAATCACCGCCTGCCCGACGGCATCATGCCCTGCTGCGACGTCGTCAACCGCGGCGCGGCGATCTACAAGGACAAGATCTATTTCGCCACGCTGGACGCCCGTCTCGTCGCGCTGAACCGCGAGACCGGCAAGGTGGTGTGGAACAAGAAGCTGGCGGAATATAAGGACGGCTACTCCAACACCGCCGCCCCGCTGATCGTCGACGGCAAGATCATCACCGGCAATTCCGGCGGCGAGTTCGGCGTGATCGGCATGGTCGAGGCCCGCGATGCCGAAACGGGCGAGCTGGTCTGGCAGCGCCCGACCATCGAAGGCAACATGGGCACGCTGAACGGCAAGGAGTCGACCGTCACCGGCAAGACCAATGCCAGCTGGCCGGGCGACATGTACAAGACCGGCGGCGGCGCCACCTGGCTGGGCGGCACCTACGATCCGGAGACCAAGACGCTGTTCTTCGGCACCGGCAACCCGGCGCCCTGGAACTCGCACCTGCGTCCCGGCGACAACCTCTACACCTCGTCCACGCTGGCCATCAATCCGGACAACGGCGAGATCAAGTGGCACTACCAGACCACGCCGCATGACGGCTGGGACTTCGACGGCGTCAACGAGTTCGTGTCTTTCGACCTGAAGAAGGACGGCAAGGTCATCAAGGCCGGCGGCAAGGCCGACCGCAACGGCTTCTTCTACGTCATCGACCGCACCAACGGTAAGCTGATCAACGCCTCGCCCTTCGTCACCAAGATCACCTGGGCCAAGGGCATCGACGTCGAGACCGGCCGTCCGATCTACAACGACGACAACCGGCCCGGTGCGCCGGCCACCGGCGATGCGCATGACGCCAAGGGCAAATCGGTCTTCGCGGCTCCCGCCTTCCTGGGTGCCAAGAACTGGATGCCGATGGCCTACAACCCGCAGACCGAGCTGTTCTATGTCCCGGCCAACGAGTGGGGTATGGACATCTGGAACGAGCCGATCACCTACAAGAAGGGTGCCGCCTATCTCGGTGCCGGCTTCACCATCAAGCCGCTGTATGACGATTACATCGGCGCACTGCGCGCCGTCGATCCGAAGACCGGCAAGATCGTCTGGGAATACAAGAACCCGGCCCCGCTGTGGGGCGGCGTCCTGACCACGGCCGGCAATCTGGTCTTCACCGGCACGCCGGAAGGCTATCTGAAGGCCTTCGACGCCAAGTCCGGCAAGGAAGTCTGGAAGTTCCAGACCGGCTCCGGCGTGGTCGGCAGCCCGGTCACCTGGAAGATGGACGGCGAGCAGTATGTCGCCGTGGTCTCCGGTTGGGGCGGTGCGGTGCCGCTGTGGGGCGGCGATGTCGCCAAGCTGGTGAAGGACATCAACCAGGGCGGTTCGCTCTGGGTCTTCAAGCTGCCGAAGGCCTGACATCAGGCGCGGCCAAGCGGGACGGGGGCGGGCCGGAGCGATCCGGTCCGCCCATTCCCGTGTCTGTCCTTAATTGGACGTTTTGTCATCTTTCCAGAGATGTCCTACCATAGTCCAATTATTCGCGGGTCCCACTGCTGATAACGTCTGCTCATGCGAAGCAAAGGCCGCAGGGCGGCTAGAAACAGAGGGAACGTCTTTCTCATGAATGCACGGATTATTCGACTTGCCGCCGCCGTTGGTCTGATCGGCGCCGTTGCTCTTCCCGGTCTGGTCTATGCCCATGGCGATGTCGTTCCCCAGCCGGTCGACACCACGGGTCTGGAGAAGCTGGGCGAGACCTGGCGGGACAGCAATCCCTACCGCGGCAACGAGCGCGCCATCGAGATCGGCGCGTCGGCCTTCAACCAGAACTGCGCGCGCTGCCATGGGCTGGGCGCCGTGTCCGGCGGCATCGCTCCCGACCTGCGCTATCTGGAAAAGGGCGACGCCGGCGACGAGTGGTTCAAGGAGCGCGTCACCAACGGCTCGATCCGCAACGGCGTGACCTACATGCCGAAGTTCGGCGAGGCGCTGGGCCAGGAGGCTCTGTGGTCGATCCGTTCCTGGCTGGAAACCGTGCACGAGGAATGACCCCTTCCGGATCATTGGCTCTTCCCTTCCACGCTTCACATCCAAGGTGGTCATCCATGATTCGCAGAACCGCTTCCCTGGTCGCCGTCGCGGCCGCCCTGCTGGCCGCTCCCGCCTTCGCGGCCGATCACGCCACGCCGGAACAGGCGAAGTCGCTGGTTGCCGACGCCGTCGCCTACCTGAAGGCCAAGGGGCCGGATGAGGCGACCAAGGCCTTCCAGGACCCCAAGGGCAGCTTCCGCCGCGGCGAGCTGTATGTCTTCGTCTTCGACACCGATGGGCGTTACGTGGCCTCCGGCGCCAACCCGAAGCTGGCCGGAACCGACGCCGCCAATCTGAAGGATGCCGAAGGCAAGCCCATCGTCCAGGCGATGATCTCGGAAACCAAGGAAAAGCCGAACGCCGTCATCGACTATGTCTGGCTGAACCGCCAGACCAACAAGGTCGAGCACAAGCATTCCTACATCACCCGCGACGGACGTTACATCGTCGGGGCGGGGACCTATGACCAGTGATCGCCCGTCAGTAACTGCCTGACGCGCCGTCCCCGGTCGATGCCCTGACACCTGTTCTTCTGAAACTTGGCCGCCCGGCTTTCCCACGAAGCACTGTTTCGTGGGAAAGCCGGGCGGAACTGTTTTGGGAAACTGGTGAGGCGTCGCCTCAGAACAGCCCCTGCGCCTCGCGCGCGTAGTCCAGCAGCTTTTCCACCGACCGCGCGCGGTCGGCCGTTTCGGCAAAGCGCGTCCGTGCAGCCTCAGCCGCCCGTGTCCGTACGGCCGGATCCTGTCCAAGCGCCGCGGCGCGCTCCAGGAAGGACGTCTCGTCGGCGACGGTCATGCCCGGCCCAACCACACCGGCGACGTCACCCCGAGCGTAGGTCACCACCGGCAGGCTGTCCGCCAGTGCGAATGCGGCGCTGCCGCCGCCGCCCTGGCGCGGCGGGTTGAGGTAGGCCGTCGCCACGCCGTACAGCCCGCGAATGCCTTCGACATGGCCCAGCGCACGCATCCGCGCCGCGTTGCGGGTGGCGGCGATCCGGGCGGGCAACTCCGACACCGCGCCGGCGAAGGCGACCTGCCCATCCGGCACGCGGTCGAGAAGGCGGTCGAGCGTCTCCAGGAACTCCGGCCCGACCTCCTGGTCCAGGCGGTTGCCGACCACGACGTAAAGCGGCTCGTCCGCAGGCAGGCCGAACTCCGCGCGGCTGCGTGCGGGACCGGCGGCGGGCAGCGTCCAGCCGAAAGAGAAGGGACGGAAGCGCGCCCGCGCCTCCTCAGGCCAGCCGGCGGCATCGTCCTCCGGCGCATAACCCAGCAGAAGGGTGGCGAGCGAGGGCGACAGGCCGCTGGAGGTCGGCAGGAAGACCACCGGGCGGCTGCCGGCGAACAGGTCGGCCACGGTGTTGGACCCGCCGAAGGCGACGATCACGTCGGGGTCGAACCGCTCCACCGCGTCGACGATGGCGGTCAACTTCTCCTCGTCGAAGCGCGGCTGCGGGAAGGACAGCATACGGACATTCGCGCCCTGGGCGGAGATGGTCTGCTCGCCGTTATACTCCTCGGTGACGTTGTAGCTGTATTCAGGGACGAAGCCGTTCTCCCCCTCCACCGCCATGGCATTGGGGTTGACGATGAGCACCTCGCAGCCATGGTCGTCCTGCAGCCGGCGGGCGTAATCGAAGGCATCGGCCGTGGGCTGGTGCCCCTCGCCCAGCATCTGATTGGTGATCAGAGCCACCCGCTTCACCGCCGCGCGCGGAGATGCCCGGCGCAGGCGGGCGTCCAGGCCGTAGCGGCGCGCGGTCTCCTCCACCAGAAGCCGGTAGAAACGGCGGAACTCGCCATTGGTGAAGGCACTGACGTCGCCCTTGCGCACATCGCCCTGGAACAGCCGCAGGGCGATGCCCCAATAGGCGTAATGCATGGAGGGTACGGAGAAGCGCAGGGGGTCTTCCAGCGCCGTGTTCACCAGGTTGCGGTAATAGGTGATGTCGCCGGTCAGCAGGAACAGCAGGGACTGGCGCCGCATCACGTCGCCCATCGTATAGCGCGCATCGACCTCCGCCGCGGCGGCGGCGCGGATGTCGTCGTCATAGCGGCGAATCAAATTCGCAAGCGCGCCGACATTGCCCCAACCCTCGCCTTCGTTGGTCAGCAGGCTGAGAGCGCGGGCGAAGCTGAGCGCCGCTTCGCGCTGTCGGCCGGAGGCGTGCAGGGCGTGACCCAGATTGGCATGGAACAGGGGAGAGCCGTCGTCGCCGGCCACCGCCTGGGCGATTCGGTCGACCGCCTCCTCCGCCCGGCCGGATTGCAAGGCGATGACCCCGAGCAGATGCAGGGCGTCCGGATGGCCGGGCGAAGCGTCCAGCACGTCGCGGTACAGCCGCTCGGCCTCCGCGGTGCGGCCGGCGCGGTGGTGTTCCGTCGCGACGGCCAACGTCTGCTCGATCTGGTCCATGATGCACGTCCTTGCTGTCGGGGCGGCCCCCATCCCCCGGAGACCGTCGTCCCATGCTGTTTACTCTGTTTTAGGGGACACGCGATCAACTTTCCGCATGCGTAGACCTACGACCATTCGGGGAGGCTGCGGCCGCGGCGTCATCCCCCGACCGACAACAGCCATTGCGGGCATCCTGGCACGGTGTCTTTTCTGGGGCCTGCTCGTCATAGGGGTCGCCACGGGGGGCGCCACGGGGGCCGGTGCGTCCGCGCCGACGGAGGTGGCGGTCAATGGGGCCTCCGGCGGGCCGTCGATCGCGATCAGCCTTGCCGACCGCCGGCTGTACCTGACCGGTCCCGACGGCGACGTCCGCAGCTTCCCGGTCGCCATCGGGCGTCCCGGCGTGCCGATCCCCGTCGGCGACAGCGCCATCCTGCGCAAGCGCCGCGATCCGACCTGGAGACCGACCGCGCACCAGCGGCGCGACAAGCCGTCGCTGCCGCGGGCGGTGCCGCCGGGGCCGAACAACCCGCTGGGCAAGTTCGCGCTCGACCTCGGCTGGCCCGCCATCGCCATCCACGGCACCAACGAGCCGGACTCGGTGGGCCGGCGGGCCAGTGGCGGCTGTTTCCGCATGCTGCCCGCGGACATCGAAACGGTCTTCGCGGCGACCGAGGTCGGCACGCCGGTGCGGGTGGTGCGGGACTCGCTCGGCGGGAACGCGCCGGAACGGCCGGCGCCCCCGCCGGCCCTCCCAGCGGCCCCACCACCGGCGAGGACGCTGCCGGTCGGGGTTCGTGCGGCCCCTCCGGTTGTAACGCGCCCAGTGCCGGTGGCCGTCGTGCCTGCTTCCACCATGTCTGCCGTGCCGCTGCCGTCGCCGGAGCCGCCACCTGCGCCGGTCGCCGATCCGCGTTGCGCCACGGTGACGGCACCGCTGCGGCGCATGATCTGCGACGTTCCCGCGCTTGCCCTGCTCGACGGCCGCGCCCGTGGGGCACAGGAGCGGTTCCTGGCCGGCATCGCCGATCCGGCGGCCCGTGCCACGGCATCCTACGATCTGATCCAGGACGAGCGCCGCTTCCACGAGCGGGTTGCCGCGCTGTGCTGGATCCGCGCCGGGACCGAGGGCGACCCGGCGGTGGCCGCGGCGGCGCGGTCCTGCCTGACCACGGCTCTCGAGCGCCGGCAGACGGACGTGGCGGAACGGATCGCCGGCCTGCGGCGTGGGATGCGGCTGGCCGGTCAGCCATAGCCGGAAAGACCGATCGGCAGTCGCCGCGGTCATTCTGGCTTGCCTGCATGCCTGCGGACTGCTAACCCGCAGAACCTAACCGTTCGGACAATCCGCCGCCCATGCCGATCGACTATTATCTGAACATCGCGGCCTCCGGCCTGCTGACCGGCCTGGTCTATGGGCTGGCGGCGCTCGGCCTGTCGGTCATCTTCGGCGTGGTGCGCGTCGTCAACTTCGCCCATGGCGAGATGATGGTGGCGGGTATGTACGGCGCCGTGCTGCTGGGCGGCTGGCTTGGGCTGGACCCGCTGCTGTCGGCGCCGATCATGGCGGCGCTGCTGTTCGTCTGCGGTTGGCTTCTGCAGCGCGGGCTGGTGAACAAGTTCGTCGAGCGGCCGGAGCACATGCAGTTCATCCTGCTGCTGGGCGTCGCCACCATCCTGGTCAACGCCATGCTGATGCTGTTCGGCCCCGATGCCCGCAATGTCCAGGTGCCCTACAGCTTCGACACGGTGGAGATCGGGCCGATGCTGCTGGACGCCGTGCGGCTGCGCGCCGGGGCGGCGGCCATCGTGGTGGCGGCGGCGCTGTTCGCCTTCTTCCGCTTCAGCCGGACCGGCAAGGCGATCCGCGCCTGCGCCGACAACCCGCTGGGCGCCCGCGTGGTCGGTCTGAACATCGACGGGCTCTATGCGCTGACCTTCGGCATCGGCGCCGCCGTGGTCGGGGTGGCGGGTGCGCTGATGACGCTGCTGGTCGATGCCCGGCCGCAGCTGGCGCCGGAATACACGCTGCTCAGCTTCATCATCGTCATCGTCGGCGGGTTGGGCAGTCTGCCCGGCGCGCTGCTGGGTGGCGTGCTGATCGGCATGTCGGAGGCGCTGGCCGGCTTCCTGCTGACGCCGTCCCTGAAATCCCTGTTCAGCTACGGGGTGCTGATCGTGGTGCTGCTGCTGCGCCCGCAAGGGCTGCTGGGGAAACGGTCATGAGCGGCCTTTCGGGAGTGACCGGGCGCGGCATTGTGCTGCTGGTGCTGGCGGCGCTGGGGCTGGCGGTGGCGCCCTTCGTCGCCGACCGCTATCTGGTGTCGGTTCTGACCACGGTGCTGTGGTTCGCCTATGTCGGACAGGCCTGGAACGTGATGATGGGCTTTTCCGGCCTGCTGTCGCTGGGCCATGCGCTGTATGTCGGCCTCGGCGCCTATGTCAGCGCCGCGCTGTTCGTCCATTTCGGCATCGGCCCGTGGGCCGGCATGGTGCTGGCGATGCTGGTCGCGGTGGTGGCCGGCTGCATCATCGGCTTCCTGGGCTTCCGCTTCGGGGTGAAGGGCGTGCATTTCGCCCTGCTGACCATCGCCTTCGCCGAGGTGGCGCGCATCGGCTTCGACCACATCACCTGGGTGGGCGGCTCCGGCGGGTTCTTCCTGCCGGTGGAGGCCGGGGCGAGCGATCCGCTGAACCTGCGCGGTTCGCCGATGCTGTTCTACTACGTCGCGCTGGCGCTGGTCGTCGGGGCGCTGCTGCTGTCGCGGGTGCTGTTGCACAGCCGGCTGGGCTACCAGTGGCTGGCGGTGCGCGAGGAGCCGGACGCGGCCGAGGCGTCGGGCGTCGATTTGTTCCGCGCCCGCATGACCGCAGTGGCGGTGTCGTCCGCCCTGACCGCGCTGGGCGGGGTGTTCCAGGCCTTCTATTTCAACAACCTGTTCCCGGAGCAGGTCTTCTCCATGGGCCGCTCCATCGAGATCATCCTGCCGGCCATCGTCGGCGGCATCGGCACGCTGGTCGGCCCGATCCTGGGCGCCTTCATCCTGACCCCGCTGGGCGAGGCGCTGACCTTCCTGATCGAGGCCGGCGGGCTGGATTTGCCCGGCCTGAAGCAACTGTTCTATGGCGCGGCGCTGGTGGCGATCGTGGTGTTCCGGCCGGAGGGCGTCTGGCCTTGGCTTGCCCGCCGCCTGCGTCTTGTCCGTCAGCCTGGAGATTTCCGCCAGCCGGGGGAGGGTGCCTGAGATGGCCGCATTGCTTGAGGTCGAGGGCCTGTCGAAGCGCTTCCGCGGGCTGAAGGCGGTGTCGGAGGTCAGCTTCACCGTGCCGGAGGAGCGCATTCTCGCCCTGATCGGCCCGAACGGTGCCGGCAAGACCACCACCTTCAACCTGATCGCCGGAGTCTTCCCGCCCGACGAGGGCCGCGTCACGCTGAAGGGCCGCAATCTGACGGGGCTGAAGCCCAATCAGGTCTGCGCCGCCGGGATCGGCCGCACCTTCCAGATCGTCAAGCCCTTCGGCCAGCTGACGGTGGAGGAGAATGTCGTGGTCGGCGCGCTGGCCCGCGAGCGGTCGGTGGAGATGGCGCGCATCCAGGCCCGCGCGGTGCTGGAGCGGCTGGAACTGGCCGACCAAGCCAACCGCCCGGCGCGCAGCCTGACCTTGCCCGACCGCAAGCGGTTGGAGGTCGCCCGCGCGCTGGCCACCCGTCCGACCCTGCTTCTGCTGGACGAGGTGCTGGCGGGACTGCGTCCGACCGAGGTCGACCGGATGGTCGAGGTCCTGCGCGAGCTGAACCGGCGCGAGGGGCTGACGATCCTGATGATCGAGCATGTCATGCGCGCGGTGATGGCGCTGTCCGACCGCGTGGTGGTGCTGGACCATGGCGAGAAGATCGCCGACGGCATCCCGGCGGAGGTCGTCGCCGACCCCCGCGTCGTCGAATCCTACCTGGGCGCCGAAGCGCTGGACTGAACCCGGCTCGTCAGTTGCTGAGGTTCGCCGGGTCCTCGCGGAAGGTGACGGAGGCGACCTCGGCCGTCAGGGGGTGGCCGGGATAGGTGAAACGGCGCAGCCACTGGGTGTCGCCGGATGCGCTCCAGAAGCGCAGCATCAGTCGGCCCGGCATGCGCGGCAGCTGTTCCGGCCGGCCGGAGACCTGATGAACCGGCTTGCCGTCGACGGTCCAGACGATGCCGTCGGGCTTCCAGTCGAAGCCGTAGCTGTGAAAGCCCTTGGCGGCGTCGAACCCCAGATCGACCACCGCATTGCGGTGCCCGACGCCGTTGACGACGTAGCTGATCTCCAGCTTGGTGGTGTCCTTGCCGGCGATGCCCAGCGTGATCTCGTCCCAGGGATCGCCGAAGGGCGGGCCGGTGTAGTGGGAGACCGAGGTCATCACCCCGTCGGCCTTCACTGCCTTCAGCGACACCGTGTAGGCGCCGTAGCCGTAGAAGCGGTGTGTCGAATACTCGCCGCAGGAATAGCGGTCGTAGCCGGAAATACGGTCGTCCACCGTCAGGGCGAGGTGGCCCTTGCTGGAGGTGACGTTGGCGCGGCTCCAGGTGCAGTTCATGTGCCCGCCGGCCTTCCAGCCGTCCGACCGCTGCCAGCGCGAGGGATCGAAGGAGCCCGACGTCTCGCTGAAGCTGCCACCGATGTGGCTGAACAGCGCGTCCGCCAGCGCCGGCCCCGCGGTTACCAGCAGGGCCGCGAGACCGGCGCCGATCAGGGTGGTCCTCCGCACGCCGTATCCCGCTGCGATTCTCCGCATGGCCGTTCCTCCCGCTGCTGCCGGGCCGACCCGAAATTTCGGTCGGCCTGCACCCCGATATCGCGAGTGCGGGGCAGGGCGGCAACCGCGCGGGCGGGGTGCGCCCTCTCGCCAGCCGGTGTACCTCAGGGGATAGGCATCGGACCGTCAGACGTCGGTGACGCCACTTTTGGGGATGCGCACATCGCGGTGGACCGACATGCTGAGCAGCAGGCCGACGCCGATCATCAGCGTCATCATCGCCGAGCCGCCGTAGGACACCAGTGGCAGCGGGATGCCGACGACCGGGATCAGCCCCATCACCATCGCCACGTTGACGAAGACGTAGAGGAAGAACTGCGCGGTCATGCCGACGGCGACCAGCCTGCCGAACTGGCTGCGGCTGTTCAGCGCGATCACCCAGCCATAAATGAACAGCAGCACATAGAGGGCCAGCAGCGTGGCGGCCCCGACCATGCCGAACTCTTCCGCCAGGACGACGAAGATGAAGTCGGTGTGCTTTTCCGGCAGGAACATCAGCTGGCTCTGCGAGCCGGACATGAAACCCTTGCCGAACAGCCCGCCGGATCCCAGCGCGATCTTCGACTGCAGGATGTTGTAGCCGGCGCCGAGCGGATCGGTCTCCGGATCGAGGAAGGTGTAGACGCGCTGCTTCTGGTAATCGTGCAGGAACTCCCAGGCGATGGGGATGGCGCTGAGGCCACCGCCGATCACCAGCAGGAACTTCCACACCCGGACGCCGGCGGCGAAGAAGATGGCGCCGCTGCCCATGATGAGCAGCAGCGAGGTGCCGAGGTTCGGCTGCATCAGCACGAAGGCCACCGGCGTGAAGACCAGCAGCAGCGGCGGGATCAGCAGCAGCGGCCGGCCGATCTGGTCCAGCGTCACCCCGTGGAAATAGCGGGCGAGCGCCAGCGTCAGCGCCGGCTTCATCAGCTCCGACGGCTGCAGCTGGAAGAAGCCGAGGTCGATCCAGCGTTGCGCGCCCATGCCGATGCGGCCCATCAGCTCCACCGCGATCAGCAGGCAGAGCACGACGAAGAAGATGACGTAGGCCGATTTCATCAGGTGGCGGATGTCGACCAGCGCGATGCCCAGCATCAGGACCAGGCCGGGAATGGCGCGGACCAGCTGCGGCTGGGCCCAGGGCTTCCAATGGCCGCCGGCGGCGGAATAAAGCAGCCCGACGCCGACCCCGGTGATCGTGCAGATCAGCAGGACCAGCCCCCAGTTGATGAGCCTGAATTTCGTGCCGAGCGTCAGCTGCGACCGCTGCGGCTCCAGGCCGCCGGAGCCGAGATTGGAAAGAACCACGACCTTACGCCGATGTTGCCGGAAGGGACGGAGCCGGATCGGACCCGGCGGATCGGACCCCGAAAGAACGGGCGGGGCAAACCGTCCGGAGGGGGACCGGCGCGGATAATGCGGCAAGCGGTCCCGTGGGTAAAGGCGGCCGTGCGCCGGCCGTTTTTTCTAACCGGCTCCGCTTGCCGGATCAGGCGGGCGTCAGGCGGGCATGGGCACCGGATGTGTCGCTTCGGGGAAGAAGCGCACCTGATTGCGCCCGGCATGCTTGGCGTCATAAAGCGCGCTGTCCGACTGGGCCATCAGGTCGGAAAACTCGCTGTGCTCCCTGGTCAGGCTGACGCCGCCGATGCTGCAGGTCACCGTCACCCCGGCTTCCGCGGCGAGCTGGGCCAGCTGCCGTTCAATGGCGCTACGCAGACGCTCGGCCATCATCCGGCCGGCCTCCGCCCCGGTTTCGGGCAGCAGGATGGCGAACTCCTCTCCGCCGATTCTGCCCAGGGCGTCCTCACGCCGGATCTGTCCGGTGCAGCAGTCGACCACCGCCTGGATCACCCGGTCGCCGAAGGGGTGGCCGGCGCGGTCGTTGATCGATTTGAAGCGGTCGATGTCGAGAACCAGCACCGTCAGGTCCCGGGCGTAGCGACGGGCCCGGCGGAATTCGACCTCTCCCATCTCGAACAGGCGGCGGCGGTTCAGGGCGCCGGTCAGCCCGTCGGTGTGGGCGAGCTTGGACAGCTCGCGATTGAACTCGTCGCTGGCCATCAGGACATAATTGATCGCACCGATGACCGTTCCCAGAAGCGACAGCAGGAAGGTAATCCGCTCCACCCGGTCGTCCAGCATATGGGCGACCGGCGCCTCCTCCTGCGTCAGGCCGGCGGTCATACGGACCAGATAGACCGTAGCGAGCGCGGCGCACAGCACTCCGGTGACATAATGGGGGATTCCGCGTCCCTCGTAGCGGATGAGGACCTCGAACGCGATGCCCAACAACACCGCGCAGGTTGCCGCGCTCGTCAGGATGCGGACCGACGCGATGCCGCCGCCGGCAAGCAGAAGCAGCAGGCAGAGCGATGCCACCACCAGCCCGACGACCGCCGGCAGATAGGGCTTGGCCGGACGGCTCTGCAGATGGCGGACACTGGTGTAGTTCATCGTCAGTCCCGCCAGCCCCATGCCGTTGGCGAGTGGAATCAGCAGTTCCGGCGCCTGACCGGCGCGCAGCCCGGCGATGAGGAAAGCGGACCCCAGCAGGAATTTTCCATAAGAATAGGCGCGCAGGGATTCGCGGATATGCCGGGGATAGCGACCGGAGGCAACGACGATCGACAGTCCGACTGCAAAGCCAATGACGGTGATGACCTGCGCGATGAAGGTGGTCTCGTAATCCATCGGCCAATCCGTCACGCACCGTTACGCGGGTATGCCTTCCGCACGCTATAGGAAGCCTTTGCCGGTGACAAGCCGAAGGGGCGAACTCTGCGAATGGATTCCCGGCTACTGCGTCTCGATTGCCGCTGACGCCAACCGCGTGTCGTGAACGCTTGCCGTCAACTCTTGTCCGGGGCGTAGCCCCTGGCGAACAGGTCGACGGCGGCGTCGACGAAGCGCTCCAGCTCCTCGTCGCTCGGCCGTTCGCTCAGGCACAGCAGCAACTTCATGTGCATGTTGGCCTTCAGCAGCCCGAAGAACTGGTGGGTGGCGAGATCGCAGTCGGTGATCGCCAGTTCGCCCTTGTCCGCCATATGGGCCATGAACTGGCGCGCGCGCTGGAAGGTCTCGGCCGGGCCGCTTTCATAGAAGGCCTGGGCGAGCTGGGGCTGGCGCAGCACCTCGCCCAGCACCATCCGGTAGAGCCCCAGCGCCTTCGGGGAGGCGATGAAACGGACGAAGGTGCGGCCGATCAGGCGAAGCCCGTCTGCCGCCGGCAGGCGCATCGCCTCGTCCCAGATGCCCGCCATGACGGAGTTCGCGCATTCACAGGCGACCATCGCCCGGAACAGCTCCTCCTTGCTGCCGAAGTGCGCGTACAGAGTCGCCTTGGACACGTTCGCCTTCTTGGCGACAGCATCCATGCTGACGGCACTGTAGCCATGTTCCAGGAACAGGGCGCCTGCGGCGTTCATGATCTGCGCCGGCTTCGATCCTGCTTCGGGAGTGGGGGCAACCAATGTGGTCATGCGCGTCTCGCCAGAGTCCATGCTGCCTGAATCCATGTTCCTGGCCCCTACCGCGTTCCGCATCTCCCGACAAGCTCCCTGACACCAGTTGCCAAAAACTGAACCGTTCAGTTCGGCCTTGACAACAGATAGGGCATCGGCCATTTTCCGGCAAGACTAAACTGAACGGTTCAGTTTCTTTCCTGTGACGGCGCCGGCAAGAGCGCATCGGCGGGGATGCGGATTGGACCGCGGTGGATTGGGGATAGAGACAATGGCGAATGGCGTACGGAAGATCGTGCTGTCGGGCGTTGCGCTGGCTGTGCTGGCAGGTGGCGCCGTCGCCGGCGAACATTGGTGGACCACGGGCCGGTTCCTGGAGTCGACCGACAATGCCTATGTGCAGAGCGACATCACCGTCGTCAGCCCGAAGATTTCCGCCTATGTCCGCGACGTGAAGGTCGCGGAGAACCAGTTGGTGCGGACGGGCGACGTGCTGGCGGTGCTGGACGACCAGGATTTCCGTGCCAAGGTGGCGGAGGCAGAAGCCGCCGTCACCGCGCAGAAGGCGGCGCTCGGCACGCTGGACAGCAAGCTGGAGCTTCAGCGCACGGTGATCGATCAGGCCGCCGCCACGCTGGCGAGCGCCGAGGCCGAGCAGCGCCGCGCCCAGCAGGAGTTCGAGCGCAGCCGGTCGCTGGCCAGCGACAGCTGGACCAGCCGGCAGAAGCTGGAGACCGCCGACGCCGACCTGCGCAAGGCAGTGGCCCAGGTGGCGAAGGCGCGGGCGGCGCTGGCGTCGGAGAACGAGCAGGTCAACGTCCTGCACGCCACCCGGACCGAGACGGAGGCCCATCTGGCCCAGGCCCAGGCGACGCTGCAGACCGCGCGCAACGATCTGGACAACACGGTGATCCGTGCGCCGGTCGATGGTGTGATCGGCAACCGCGGCGTCCAGGTCGGTCAATATGCCCGGCCGGGCGTGCAGCTGCTGTCGCTGGTGCCGCTGCCCGACGTCTATGTGGTCGCCAACTTCAAGGAGACCCAGCTGGCGCACATGCGCCCCGGGCAGCAAGTCAGCATCTCCGTCGATGCCTTCCCCGACCGCCATTTGACCGGCACGGTGGAGAGCTTCGCCCCGGCGTCGGGGGCCAAGTTCTCGCTGTTGCCGCCGGAGAACGCGACCGGCAACTTCACCAAGATCGTGCAGCGGGTGCCGGTGCGGATCGCCCTGCCGCGCGACAATACACTGGCCGGCCTTCTGCGTCCCGGACTGTCGGTGGTGGCGGAGGTCGACACCCGCGGCGCCGATTCCGCGCCGCATGTGGCGAGCGGCGGCGTGTTCGGCGCGCTGTCCGACAAGCAGGCGGTGGCCGCCAAGTAGGCGGTCACGGTCCGGCGGGGACGCCGCCCCTTCTCCCCCTTCGGGAGCGGCGTCCCCGCCATCCATCCGAGTGACATTCAGGCCGGAGCCGCGCCCCCTCACCCAGGGGGCGGCAGCCGTTCGGCCGCGACGGAAGGCAGCGGTTCCATGGCGACACCGGCCCAGGGCATGCGCCCGCTTACTCCCCGCGACATCGCCGGCTTCTTCGCGATGGTCGTTGGCATGTTCATGGCGATCCTCGACATCCAGATCGTTTCCAGCTCGCTGTCGGAAATCCAGGCGGGGCTGGCGGCCAGCGCCGACGAGATCTCCTGGGTGCAGACCTCCTACCTGATCGCGGAGGTCGTGATGATCCCGCTGTCGGGCATCCTGTCGCGCATCCTGTCGACCCGCGTGCTGTTCACCGTGGCCGCCGCCGGCTTCACCCTGACCAGCGTCGCCTGTGCCTTTGCCGGCGGCATCGAATCGATGATCGTCTGGCGCGCGCTGCAGGGCTTCATCGGCGGCGCGATGATCCCGACGGTGTTCGCCACCAGCTTCATGATCTTCCCGCCGGAAAAGCGGGCGGGCGTGTCGGTGATGATGGGGCTGGTCGCCACCATGGCGCCGACCATCGGGCCGACGCTGGGCGGCTACTTGACCCAGCACATGTCCTGGCACTGGCTGTTCCTGGCCAACGTCATTCCCGGCATCCTGGTGACCTCGCTGGTCTGGTTCCTGGTCGATGTCGACCGGCCGAACCCGGAACTGCGCAAGGGCTTCGATTTCGTCGGGCTGGCGCTGATGGCTGCCTTCCTGGGCAGCCTGGAATATGTGGTCGAGGAAGGGCCGCGGAACGACTGGTTCGACGACGAGGCGATCTTCGGGCTGGCCGTGGTGGCGGCCATCTCCGCTGTCGGATTCTTCTGGCGGGTGCTGTCCTACCGCAATCCCATCGTGGAACTGCGCGCCTTTGCCGACCGCAACTTCGCCATCGGGTCGCTCTACAGCTTCATCCTCGGCATCGGCCTCTACGGGTCGGTCTATCTGCAGCCGCTGTTCCTGGCCCGCGTGCGCGGCTTCAACAGCCTGCAGATCGGCGAGATCATGTTCGTGACTGGCGCCTTCCAGTTCATGTCGGCCCCGATCGCCGGCGCCCTGTCCAAGCGGATGGACCTGCGGGCCATGCTGGCGCTTGGGTTGATCCTGTTCGGCACCGGCGTCTGGCTGAACAGCCATTTCACAGCCGAGACCGGTTTCTGGGAGCTGTTCCTCCCGCAGGCGGTGCGTGGCATGTCGCTGATGCTGTGCTTCATCCCGATCAACAGCGTGGCGCTGGGCACCCTGCCGCCGGACAAGCTGAAGAACGCGTCTGGCCTCTACAACCTGATGCGCAATCTGGGCGGCGCCATCGGACTGGCGGCGATCAACACGGTGCTGACCGACCGCAACGCGCTGCACCTGAACCGGCTCGGCGACAACATGAACCTTGCCCGGCCGGAGGTGCAGCAGATGGTCGACAACCTCAGCCAGCGCTTCGACGGGCTGGTGGCCGACCCCACCGCCGCGGCGATGGCCCGGCTGGTCGGGCTGGTCCAGCGCGAGGCGCTGATTCTGACCTTCAACGACGCCATGCTGCTGATGTCGGCGGTGTTCTTCGGTGCGCTGCTGTTCATGCCGCTGGTACGCCGGCCGGGTGCGCCGGTGAAGGCGGATCACTAAGCGCGGGATAGGTTGCAGCCCGTGGGTTGTGCTATAGCTTCACGGATCGACTGAACGCCCGTCCGAATTCTGCCGAGCCCCATGAGCAAGCGCCAATACACCCGAGCCGAGGTCAAGGAACTGCTGGGCGCGCTGGAGCGCCAGTGCCGTGAAGCGTCGAAACTGGCTCAGCTGGCCGAGCATGAGGCGAGCAAGCACAGCTTCGGCGCCTATCGCGACTTCCGCGACAAGGTCGGCGAGTTCCAGGCGCTGGTCATCCTGATCGAACAGCGCATGCGCAATCTGGTCGACGCCCGTTCCGATGACCTGCGCGACCAGTTCGAGAAGTTGGACATGGTGATGCTGGCCCTTCTGGTGCGGGCCAGCATGCGCTTCTTCTTCGTGCTGTCGGCGAATCCGATCCTGCCGATGGGTGCCCGCGAGATTTTCGTCGCGGAGCTGCGCAGTCTGCACGACGCGGCGGAAAAGCTAAAGCGGCCCAACTATGCCGGCAAGCTGGGGCCGGACCTGGACCGTGATCTGGAGACCGCCTCGCTGATCCTGGAAGAGATCATCGACAAGGCGCCGAGCCTGCTGAACTTCCGCGGGGCTCCGATCGGGGAGTAGGGGGAATGCTGCGAGTGCCCCCTCCCTAACCCTCCCCCGCTTCGCGGGAGAGGGGACTGCCGCCGCTCCTATGCCAGCCGTTCACACTGCCGAGCATCCAACCCCCTCCACCGCCGAAGGCGGGGGAGGGATGGGGAGGGGGCATTCGAAGCCAGCCCCCACTCACTTCGCCAGAAACTGTGCGATCGTGTCGCCGGCCTTGCCGATGTTCACCACGCCGTCGAGATGGCCGAGGGTCGAGGTGATCGACTCGGTGTATTCCACCTTGTTGCCCTGCTTTTCCAGCCGGTCCTTCAGCGGGCGCATGTTGCGGTCGGGCGGGAAGACGAGGTCGTCGGCCGACGCGATCAGCAGCACCGGCGCCTTGATCTTCGCCAGCCCATCCTCCAGCGAGCCCCCGTTGCCGGTGACGAAGGTCTGGTTGGCCTTCACCAGATAGAGGAAGTGGTTGGCGTCGCTGACCGCGGCGCGGCCGGCGGCGGCCTTGTCCAGCCAGGCTTCGATGGCGTACTGGTTGCCCATCGCGGCCTTGGGGTCCTTGCCGTCCTCCGCCCATTTGCGGCCGAATGCGGCGTCGGCCCATTTCCAGTGCCGTGCCTGCAGGGTGACCAGCTTCAGCGCCTCGGTCAGGCCGGCCTTCGGCTCCGCCTTGCCGTAATAATCGCCGTTGTTCCAGTTGGGGTCGAGCTTGATCGGCGCGGCCCACAGGTTCAGCCAGCCGATCAGGAAGGGATCGGTCTCCGGCCCGCCGATGGCGGCGATGACGCGCTTGACCATCTCCGGATGATCGGCCCCCCATTCGAAGGCCTGGAGCGAGCCCATCGAGCCGCCCATCACCGCCTGCAGGGTCTTGATGCCCAGGCTGTCGATCAGCGCCTTCTGGACATTGACGAAATCCTGGATGGTGACGACGGGGAAGCTCATGCCATAGGGCTTGCCGGTGTCCGGATTGATGCTGGCCGGGCCGGTGGTGACGACGTTGGGGTCCTTCGGCGACAGGTTCACCAGCGTGTCGGAGCTGATGATGAAGTATTTGTC
Source organism: uncultured Azospirillum sp. (assembly GCF_946480385.1). Next base: position 9,559 of record NZ_CAMLJP010000065.1, on the reverse strand, counting down.
GGTGTCCAGCGGCTTGCCTGGGCCGATGATGCTGTCCCAGTAACCGGGGGCGGCGTCATCGGCCTTGTATTTCCCGGCGGCGTGGCTGCTGCCGCTGAAGAAATGGGTGATGAGGATGACGTTGTCCTTGGCCTCGTTCAGCTTGCCGTAGCTTTCCCAGCCGACCCGGACGTTCTTGATCGTCCCGCCGCCGGTGGTGGTGTAGGACGGCATCTCGAAGATCTTCTTCTCGACGATGCCGTCCAATGCCAGCGCCGGCAGGGAGCCGAACAGGCAAGCCGCCATGGCGAGGCCGCCGAGGCAGCCGGACCAGATAGAACCGCGGACAACCCCACGCATGAGCATCCCCCTCCAGAATTGTTCGCCTGACACTCTATTCCGGTGGCGCAGTCTACCCATAAGGTTGCGGCTGTCCAGCCGCCATCGGTGACGCTTACGGTTAAGCGGGCAGGGCCAAGCGGGTGGGGGCAGCGGGAAGGGCGGGGCGTCAGCGCAGCCGGACGGCGGTTCCGTTCACCGACACCATCAGCATGCCGTTCTCCTTCCCCAGCACCTCGTAATCGACATCCACGCCGACCACGGCATCGGCGCCCAGCGCGCGGGCCGACTCCTCCAGGTCGGCGAAGGCCGCCTCGCGCGCGTCGCGAAGCGCCGCCTGATAGCCGCCGGCTCGGCCGCCGACGATGTCCCGCACGGAGGAGAACAGGTCGCGGAACACGTTGACGCCCATGATCGCCTCGCCGGCGACGATGCCGAGATATTGGGTGATCTGGCGGCCTTCGACGGAATCGGTGCTGGTGACGATTATGGTCGCATCTCCCAAGGTGGTTTCGCTGCCGCACAGATGGGGCCGCCAAGGCAGAGTCCAAGGCGGCACTGCGAAATCGCAGGGCGTTCTAGTCCATCGCGCCTTCCCCCACCCCGTCCGTACCGTGTAGGACAAGGTGGGGCAGGCGAGGGGGAAAGTGATGGACGACACGCGGCGAGCCATCCTGCGTTGGATGACTGGCGTCATGGAGGCGAAGGGCTGGAGCGCCGGCGGCTGGGCGCGGCTGGCTGGCGTCACCGCCACCAACCTGACCCGTTTCCTGCGCGATCCGGTGATGGGCAGCGTGCCCAGCGCCGACACGCTGGCCCGGCTGGCGCGTATCGCCGGTTCGGAGCCGCGCTTCCTCGATGATCATGCCTATGCGCCGGTTTCCCGCGTGCCGGTGCTGACGCTGGAGCAGGCGCACATCTTCCTCGACCTCGGCCGCCGGGCGGGGGAGGCGTTCCTGGCCGGGACGCTGAAGGACGGCGCCGCGTCGGTCGCGATGGACGGCCGCACCTCCCGCCGGGCCTTCGCGCTGCGAATCCTGTCCAAGAGCCTGGACGCCGCCGGGGTGCTGCCGCGCGACTGCGTGGTGCTGGAACCGCTGGACGTGCTTACCCCGCAAACGGGCGATGTGGTGGTGACGGTGGGAGAGGGCACCATCTGCGGATACCGCTTCTTCCCGCCCCATCTGATGCCGGTTTCGACCGATCCCGACTGCCGCCCCACCGCCTTCGACAGCGCCCATGTGGCCGGGGTCGCCGTGCATGTGGTGCGAGCGCTTCGCATGTAAAAGGCTGCTGCGGCACGAGTCGCGGCGCGCGTTCCAGTCCCCCGCGACTCGCAAAAACGGACGTCTCTACTCCGTCCGTTTTGTCTTGTGATGACTCTCGTCAGAAGACACCAAATATAGCGTGTTTTCAGGACTTTGGGCTGGTCTACGGCCAAGCCATAGGTTCACGTTTTGTTCTTGAAAGCTGCGTGTTCGCATCCCATATTCAGGGTTCGGTGAGGCGGTTCGAAAAGTGTGCTGCAAAGTCGCAGCAGCGGTCGCGCTTCGGGGTTCGGGAAGTCGGGAAAACATGGCGATCACTCAGGCACAGCGGGACTTGCGGGCGGGGCGGATCGGGTCGTCGGACGCGACGCGCGTGATGGCCGGCGACTGGCTGTCGCTGTGGCGCGAGAAGACCGGCCGGGTCGAGCCCGAGAACCTGGATCTCGTCGCCGCCGTGCAGATCGGCATCGCGACCGAGCATCTGCACCCGCGCTTCGTCGCCCATGCCACCGGCCGTGATTGCGTGGCGGCGCCCGACACCTATCGCCATGCCGAGCATGACTGGATGGTCGCCCACCCCGACTTCCTGACCAGCAGCGTGGCCGACGGGGAGCTCGACACCATCGTGGAGGCGAAGTTCAACAGCGGCTTCCAGACCGATGCCGACCTCGCCCGCCGCTATCACTGGCAAGTCCAGCATCAGCTGGCGGTGGTCGGGCTGGACCGCGCGCTGCTGTCGATCCTGCGTCCGACCGGCCACAGCCTGATGACGGTGGATCGGCAGGAAGACGATGTCGAACGGCTGATCGAGACGCTGGAAGCCTTCTGGTGGCACGTCGTCAACGATGTCGAGCCGTCGGACCCGCTGCCGATGGACGCTCCGTCCTATGAGCACGGCCGCGTCTTCGACATGGGGCGGCACAACCGCTTCCGTGCGCTCGCCGACCGGCTGGTCGCCAACCGGGCGGCGGCGCTGGCGGTGAAGGAGGACGAAGCCGCCCTGAAGGCGCTGATGCCGGAGGATGCGCGCATCGCTTTCGTGGCCATTGACCAGGCCGATGGCCGGTCGGGTGGCCTGTATCTCGCGCGCGACCGCGAGGGCCGGCTCAGCCTGCGCTACGGCGCACCGCCGCGCCGTTCCCTGGCAGAGGCGCAATCCTGGGGACCCTCCGCTGACCCGAACGCGGTGGAACTCAGCCTGGAAACAGTGCTGACCGCCGGCTGGGGTGAGGGGAGAGCCGAAACGTTTGGACAAGAAGGACCCAAATCATGGGACGCATGAGCAAGACCGACCAAGTCGTTGCCGATACTGAACCCGCAGAATCCAGTGTAGCCGAGTCCAACGTGACGGAGACCACCCAGGCCGAGCCGAAGACCGGCGGCAGCCGCGGCTCGCAAGGGTCCAAGGGGTCGGCCGGCGGCAGCCGGGCTGAGGAGCCGCAGCGCATCGACACCATGTTCCTGTGGAACCGGCTGAAGCGTACCGACCCGAAGGCGACCAAGCCCTTCACCCGCTCCGGCGGCTTCCGCGGCACGCAGATCGACCCGACCTGGCGCTTCCAGATGATGACGGAGGTGTTCGGCCCGATCGGCAAGGGCTGGGGCTATGAGCAGGTGGATTGGACCATCGCGGAGCGGATGATCTTCATCTGCGCCCGTGTCTGGTACATCGACCCGGAGACCAAGGAGAAGTGCTTCACCGGCCCGCAGTGGGGCGGGACCGAGATGGTCCGCCGCCGCAACGGCATGGAGATGCCGGACGACGAGTGCTTCAAGATGTCGATGACCGACGCGGTCGGCAAGTGCCTGCTGCAGTTGGGTCTGGCCGCCGACGTCTATATGGGGCAGTTCGACGACAGCAAATACCGGGAGGAGTCTGAGGCCTTCTATGCCGCCAAGTCCAACCCGGACCTGCAACCCGCCGCCGTCGAGGCTTTCGAGGCGGAGGTGAAGCGTCGTCTGGGGGCTTGCCTGGATCTGGACGACCTTGAAGAGGTCTGGCGGTCCGGCGTCGGCACCCGGCTGCGCGAGATCGGCGCCGTGGACCGCGCCGCCCAGCACCGCATCACCGGCCTGTTTGCCCAGAAGAAGGCCGAGATTCTGAAGCGCGAGGAAGAGGACGGGCGGGAAGCCGCCTGACGGAGGCCATGACCCAGACGACTGCCCAGACGACTCACAGCACCGGCGACCGGTCGCCCAGCGGTCTTTTCCGCATGAGCGCCTGGGAAGGCGAGTTCGAGCGTGCCAACGCCCAGCTGCCACGCTGGTACTGGAACCGCGACCAGCGCCGCCGCCACTACGTCCGTTGGGTGGAGGCGGAGGCCGAAACGCTGGCGATGCGGCTGTCGGGACTGTTGCGGTCCGACACGCCGGCGGAAACCGGGAGCGCGGCCCGCGTCCTTGTCGATCAGCTCGCGCGTGACATCGACTGGGCTCGACGGTTGGAAGACTCGGACTCGAAAGACGGGACATTCGCCCACGCCGCCTGATGGCAGGCGGCAGCCGCCCACGCCGCCTGACCGCAGACGGCATCAAGGGAAGGATATCATCTCATGACAATAGAAGAGGTCCAGGCGCGTCTGCGCGCCGCTCAAGCCCGCATCGGGCGTGAGGGCCGCTTCGCCCTCACCCTCAGCCTGGACGGGCGCGAGGAATGCTACATCACCCATTGGTTCCGCCCCGAGCCGCACGCTTTCGAGGATTGCCGCGCGGTCGGTTCCGGAACCCTGACGGAATGCCTGGACGCGCTGGACCGCTATGTGGCGGCGAACCGGGTGCGCGACGAGGCTCCGGTGCTGATGGCAGCCGAATGACATCCCCGTAACGGCCAAGCCATCGGCCTTTCTCCCCTCGTCCCCCCCGCGGACGAGGGGATTTTTTTGTCCGCCGTTCGCAGACTGTCGCGGTTGTGTTATCGTCGCCACCTTCAAGCGGAAGGGGAGCGAATATGGATCCCGTACTTGCCTTCGTCAGCATCGCCGGGGCCATCGCGGTCGGCGCCGCCAGTCCGGGACCGAGCTTCGTGCTGGTCGCCCGCACCTCCATCGCCGTATCACGCCGGGCCGGGCTGGCCACCGCGCTCGGCATGGGGATCGGCGGCGTGTTTTTCGCGTCGCTGGCGCTGTTGGGGCTGCACGCCCTGCTGTCGCAGGTCGGGTGGCTCTATGCGGTCCTGAGGCTGGTGGGCGGCGCCTATCTGTTCTACCTCGCGATCCGCATCTGGCGCGGAGCCGCGGAGCCTCTCGTGGTGGCGGATGAGGGGCAGACGGCACCCGCCGGGCTGATGCGGCCGTTGCTGTTCGGGCTGCTGACGCAGTTGAGCAATCCGAAGACGGCGCTCGTCTATGGCAGCATCTTCGCCGCGTTGATGCCCGCCGAACCGCCGTTCTGGCTGTTCGTTTTCCTGCCCCCGGCAATCTTCCTGATCGAAGCCGGCTGGTATGCCATCGTCGCTGCGGCCTTTTCCGCCGGCCGGCCGCGCGCCGCCTATCTCAGGTCCAAGCGCTGGGTCGACCGGGTTGCCGCGGCAGCGATCGGTGGGCTCGGCGTCCGCCTGATGTCGGACGCCTTGCCCCCTACCTGACAGTTACTTCTTCTTGCCCGACTGTGCCCTGGCGAACGCCTCGGCGAAGGCGCTGTTGACCGGCTCCGGCGCCTTTGCCGGCTTCGGTGCAGCCTTGGCCGCAGGCGGCGCCGGGCGGCGATCCTGCTGCTGCGGCTGACGCGCCGGCCCACGGTCGTCGCGGCGCTCCTCCCGGCGGGCCGGGCGCGGGGCTTCCTCGCCCATGCGCATGGTCAGGGCGATGCGCTTGCGGGGGATGTCCACCTCCAGCACCTTCACCTTCACCACGTCGCCGGCCTTCACCACCGTGTGAGGATCCTTCACGAAGCTGTTGGCAAGCTGGGAAATATGCACCAGCCCGTCCTGGTGGACGCCGATGTCGACGAAGGCACCGAAGGCGGTGACGTTGGTCACCACGCCTTCCAGCATCATCCCCGGCTGAAGGTGCTTTAGCTCCTCCACGCCCTCCTTGAAGGTGGCGGTCTTGAACTCCGGACGCGGATCGCGGCCGGGCTTCTCCAGCTCCTTGATGATGTCCTCGATGGTGGGCAGTCCGAAGCGCTCGTCGGTGAACTCCTCCGCATTCAGGCCGCGCAGGAATCGGGCGTCGCCGATGACGCTGGCCAGGTCACGGCCAGTGGTCTTCACGATGCGCTGGACCACCGGATAGGCTTCCGGATGGACGGCGGAGCCGTCGAGCGGATTCTCGCCGTCGCGGATGCGCAGGAAGCCGGCGGCCTGCTCGAAGGTCTTCGGTCCCAGCCGCGCCACGTCGAGCAGCTGCTTGCGCGAGCGGAAGGCGCCGTTGCGGTCGCGATGCTCGACGATGTTGCGGGCGATGGTCTCGTTCAGGCCCGACACGCGGGTCAGCAGCGGAATCGACGCGGTGTTGAGGTCGACGCCGACCGCGTTCACGCAATCCTCGACCACCGCATCCAGCGAGCGCGCCAGCTTGCCGCCGGCGACGTCATGCTGGTACTGACCAACGCCGATCGATTTCGGCTCGATCTTCACCAGCTCGGCCAGCGGGTCCTGCAGGCGGCGGGCGATGGACACCGCGCCGCGCAGGCTGACATCGAGACCGGGGAACTCATGCGCCGCGGTTTCCGACGCCGAATAGACCGATGCGCCGGCCTCGCTGACCACCAGCTTGGTCAGGGACAGCTCGGGATGGCGCTTCATCAGGTCGGCGGCCAGCTTGTCGGTCTCGCGCGAGGCGGTGCCGTTGCCGATGGAGATCAGTTCGACCTTGTGCCGCGCCGCCAGCGCCGCCAGCACGGCGATGGAGCCGTCCCAGTCGTTGCGCGGCGGGTGAGGATAGATGGTGGTCGTCTCCACCAGCTTGCCAGTGGAATCGACGACGGCGACCTTCACGCCGGTGCGGATGCCGGGGTCTAGCCCGATGGTGGCGCGCTGGCCGGCCGGAGCAGCCAGCAGCAAATCGTGCAGGTTGCGGGCGAAGACGCGGATCGCCTCGTCCTCCGCCCGCTCGCGCAAGGCGCCCATCAGGTCGGTCTCGATGTGCGGGCCGATCTTCAGCTTCCAGGTCCAGCGCACCACGTCGGACAGCCATTTGTCGGCCGGCCGGCCCTGGTCGCGGATGCCGGTGTGGACGGCGATGGTGCCCTCCGCCGGGTGGGGCTGGCCCTCTTCGACCGGCAGATCCAGGCGGATGTCGAGCACGCCCTGGGCCCGGCCGCGGAACAGCGCCAGCGCCCGGTGCGACGGCAGCTTCGACCAGTTCTCTGAGAAGTCGAAATAGTCGGAGAATTTGGCACCCTCCGCCCTCTTCTCCTCGATCACCTTGGATGTAACGACGCCCTTGTCCGCCATGGCGGTGCGCAGGCGGCCGACCAGTTCGGCATCCTCGCCGAACCGTTCCACCAGGATGTGACGGGCGCCGTCCAGCGCGGCCTTGACGTCGGCGACACCCTTGTCGGCGCTGACGAAGGCGGCGGCTTCGGCCTCCGGCTGCTTCTTCGGGTCGGCCAGCAACGCGTCGGCCAGCGGCTCCAGCCCGGCTTCGCGGGCGATCTGGGCCTTGGTGCGGCGCTTCTGCTTGTAGGGGAGGTAGAGATCCTCAAGCCGGGTCTTGGTGTCCGCCTGTTTGATCTGGCGTTCCAGCTCGGGCGTCAGCTTGCCCTGCTCCTGGATGGTCGACAGGATACTGGCGCGACGGTCCTCCAGCTCCCGCAGGTATCCCAGCCGTTCCTCAAGGGTGCGGAGCTGGGTGTCGTCCAGGCCGCCGGTCGCCTCCTTGCGGTACCGCGCGATGAAGGGAACGGTCGATCCTTCGTCGAGCATGGCGATGGCGGAAGCGACCTGGGACTCGCGGACCGACAATTCGTCGGCGATGCGCTGGCTGATGGACAGCATGAGGCAGGGATCCTGCGGACTTGTGACGAACAAAAGGGTGTCTGTCATAGCGCGTCGGGGCGGGGGGACGCCACCCCGGCCTTTCGGCAGAGGGACCGCCAATTCAAGCCGAAGCGCAACCATTCGCGGCGGAAATTCGCAAAAAAGTGGTAGAGGTCCTTTTCTTTCCGCCATTCATCGGCCGTTAACCATATCGGCCCTATACCTCTGCGTGCAACTTGGTTGTGTTTCCTCCCGAACCGACTTAGGGCGGCCCGGCGGTGATACCGTCAGGCCGCCCTTTCTTTTTCGGCAAAGAAAAAGGGCCGGGACGGACATGCCATCCCGGCCGGACCCCAAAAAGTGTCTGCCACCGGTCCAAACCGAAAGGATCAGGGAAGGCGGCTTTCGGCCAGACGCAGGCGGCCTTCGGGGGAAAGGCGGGACAGGGTATCGACCACGCGCGCCTCGATCTCGCTGCGCAACGCCGCGTCGTTGGCGTGGACGCTGTCGAACAGTGCCTTGAGCCCTGTCGGATCGAAGGGTCGGGCCATCAGGGCCATGCGCAGGCGCGGCGCGAATTCCTCGCGGCTGACATGCATGCGAATGAACAGCGGGCGGGCATCGTCCATCGACTTGCGCAGGATCGCGGCGTCGGCCGGCGACAGCCGTTGCGATACGTCGTCGATGAAGCGCTCCAGCAGATGCTCGGGGCCACCGGGCGGGGGAGGTGGCGGACGGAAGGCGTGGGCGACGACGAAACCGCCGGCCAGCATGTTGAGCGCAAGGGACCCGACCAGAAGGAACCAAGGCCAGCGGCGCCGAATGGCCGGCGTCATCTCACGTCTCCCAGATAGCTGACGATCATCACGCCGGACAGGGCGGGCGTACTCGTCCTTTCGAAGGAAATCAGGCCCTGGCTGTAGCTGAGAAAGCCGACCAGCGCCATGCCGGCCAGAAAGCCGGCGAGCGGGGCAGGGCGGAAGGGTGGCCGCGACAGGAACCATGGCACAAATTCCGGCACGATCCGCTGTGCCAGACAGTCGGCGATGCGGTCATAGACCTGCGCCTCGCGCCGGGCGGAGACCAGCGGGGTCGAGGAGGCGTCCAGCAGCGCGTCGGTGATGGCGGCGTCGGCCAGCAGGTCGCGGGCCTCGGCGCTGCCGTCCAGCAGGGCCAGCGCATCCACCCTGGCAAAGCGCGGCCAGCGGTCCAGATCGGCGCCGTAGGCGGCGGCATAGCGTTTGAACTCTTTGAGCGTCATGACCGTGCACCGTCCTTCTGACGGATCAGGGGTTGAAGCCGGGCCCGCACGACGCGGCGCGCCCGGACCAGCAGACTTTCCATAGCCGAAACAGACACCTGCAATATTTCCGAAGCCTCAGCGCACGTCATCTCCTCATGGTAGCAGAGACTGAGCGCCGCCCGTTGCCGTTCCGGCAAGGCGGCGATCGCGGCATCCACCGCGGCACCGATCCGGATGCCGTCGATCACCGTCTCGGCGCTCCAGGCCGGATCGGCGATCTCGCCGGCATCGTCCAGGGGAGCGAAGCTGCGCCGCCGCTTGTAGTCGATGGCGCGGTTCACCACGATCCTGTACAGCCAGGTGGTGAAGCGGGTTCCATCGCCGCGCCAGCGGTCGGCATTGGCCCAGATCTGCAGGAAGGCGTCCTGCGCGACCTCTTCGGCATCGGCGGCGTTCCCGACAACCCGTTGTGCCAAGGCGATGCTGCGGCGCAGATGCCGGCGCGTGAGTGTTCCAAACGCTTTCCGGTCACCGGCCGCGGCGCTCGCCATCAGCGCCTCGTCGGTCACCGTTTCCTCGGTAGGCTCCACGCCGTATTCCGCCCGCTCCCGGTTTCTGTCAGCGATTTATACGCGGCCGGAGGTGGAAGTCCTGCGCGGAGAGCGGCGATTTTCCGATCGGGGATTTCCCCAATTTTCGACCCTTTCTGTCATTTGATTTCCATAAGAATGCTTATGTGTTTTTTTCCTGTAAGCGGGGGTAGGTTCTATTCTGAAGTGCAACTTTCTTGTAATCACAGGGCTTTATGGG
>NZ_CAMLJP010000064.1 GCF_946480385.1 uncultured Azospirillum sp. | reverse complement strand
CACCCCGACCACCGGGGCTTGCCGGCCGCCGCCCGCAACCCGCATCGTTTTCCAGGTCAGGAGCGGGCTGGGCCGGCCGCTGTCCCGGATGGGGCCGCCCGGCCTTCGACCAGCGCCCGATCCGCCTGCACGCCCTCGGCGACCGCGTCGAAGAAGGCGCGGACGCGCGCCGTGTTCCGCAGGTTCCGGTGCGTGACGATCCAGAGTTCGCGCGACAGATCGGCGATCGGTTCCGGTGATGCCCGGACCAGCCCGGGTTCGGGATCGCCCAGATAGCAGGGCAGCAGCGCGAGGCCGACGCCTGACCGCGCCGCGACCATCTGGTTCACCAGGCTGCCCGTCCGGTAGACCACCGCCGCCGCCGGCGCCACCTCGGACAGCCAGCGCGCCGCATTCACGCCCGCCGTCCCCTCCTCCCAGCCGATGAGCGGGTGCGAGGCGAGGTCCGCCGGCCCCGTCAACTGCGGCGCGGCGGCAACATATTCAGAAGCACCATAGGCCGCCCAGGCGACGTCGGCGAGCTTGCGCCCCCACAACTCGTCCTCGCGCGGACGGGCGACGCGCAGCGCCACGTCCGCCTCGCGCCGCGACAGGTCCAGCACCCGGCTGTCCACGACCAGTTCGACGACGATGCCGGGATGCCGGGCGCGGAACCGGCTGACCCAGGGCGTCAGCAGGCGGAAGGCGAGCGTTTCCGAGCAGGTGACGCGCAGCCGGCCCGAGAGCCGGCGGTCCAGCCCCGCCAAGTCGCGCGCGAGACCCAGCGCCTCGTCCTCCATACGCTCCGCGGCGGCCGCCACCCGTGCGCCCGCCTCGGTCGGCAGATAGGCGCCACCGGCCCCACGCTCGAAAAGCGGCAGACCGATCCGGCCTTCGAGCGCCGTCAGGCGCCGGAACACGGTGGAGTGGTCGACACCCAGAATCCCGGCCGCGCCCTTCAGGCCGCCGGCCCGTGCGACAGCGAGCACGATCCGGTGATCGTTCCAGTCATCCATGCCCGGCAGCATAGCACCGGCGTTTGTAAAATCGCAAACGGACACTGCGATTAAGCAAAACGACTTGCGGCACCGCCTGTCTTATCCTCGTGGCATCACCCCGCCGCCGTTGCAGCGGCCGGTTCCGGGCCCTCCGCCGCGCCGGGACTGACCACACGACAAGAAAAAGAGGATGAACGCCATGCCCAGCCTTCCCCAGGTCGGCCTTCGGCTGATCAGCCACCAGCTTTGCCCCTATGTGCAGCGCGCCGCCATCGCGCTGGCCGAAAAGGGCGTCCCTTACGACCGGCAGGTCGTCGACCTCGCGAACAAGCCCGACTGGTTCAAGGCCATGTCGCCGCTCGGCAAGGTGCCGCTGCTGGTCGTCGACGACCATACCGTCCTCTTCGAAAGCGCCGTCATCTGCGAATATCTCGAGGAGACGCAGCCGGGTCCCCGATTGCATCCCGAAGACCCGGCCGAACGGGCGCGGCACCGCGCCTGGGTCGAGTTCGCATCCGCCATGCTGAACGCGATCGCCGGCCTCTACGGCGCCGGTGACGAGGCGGGCTATCGGGCGAAGATCGCCGACATCACGGCAAAAATGGCATGGCTGGAAGGCGCGCTCGGCGGGGGACCATACTTCGCCGGGGCGCGGTTCAGCCTGGTGGACGCGGCCTTCGGGCCGGTGTTCCGCTATTTCGACACGCTCGAACGAATGCTGCCACCGCTCGGCGTCTTCGACGCGACGCCGAAGGTCCGCGCCTGGCGACAGGCGCTCGCCGCGCGCCCCAGCGTCCGCGGGGCGGTGACGGCGGACTATCCGCAGCTGCTCGCGGCATTTCTGCGAGCGCGTGGCTCCCACCTGTCCAGCCTGATGCCGGATCGGCAGGCCGCCGGATGAATCCCGCCGAACTTCCCGAAGGCCATTCGGCCAAAGGCGCTCAAGGCGTGTCCCGGCCGCGCCCGGCTTGCGGAACCCTGCCCTGCCGTTCCATCGCCGCCCGCAGCAGGGCGGCGAAACGGAAGGGCGCGTGCAGGAACTTGCTGTAGGGCAGCGTCGCGAACCAGCCGAGGACGAGGCCCAGATGGACCAGCAGCAGCGGTCCCATCGCCGCCGTCCCGCGCATCGCGAGCAGCCCAAGACCGCTGGCCGCCACCAGGAACAGCAGCGCCAGCAACGCGCAGTCGGCGCCGCTCAGGCTCCGCGCCACCGGTCCCGGATCGGCGCGCCGCTTCAACAGCGCCAGCCCGACGGTGCCGACCACCATCCCAACGCCCCCAAGGCCACCGAGCAGAACCGGCAGGCTCAGCAGCGGATAGGGCGCCTGCCAGCCCAGCCCATGGTCGTAGACCGTCGCCACCCCGGTGGCGGCGAAGCAAAGCGCCACCCCATAGAACAGCGCGTGGTGGAACCGCCGCCGCGCCTGGGAGAAGCGCTCGTCCCGATCGTTGCAACCGGCCCCGCCGCCGCCGAGATTGCGCAAGCTGGCCGCATCGCGAAGCGCGTCGCGCAGAGCAGGTAGCAGTTCCGCCCCGGCCGGCGCCGGCCCCATGCCGCGCCAGAAGGACGCCACGCTGAAGCCGATGGCGATCAGCGACCACAGCGTCACCGCCCCGGCAACCCCGGCGATGGCCCCCCACGGCACCAGCCGGTAGAAGGCGCCCGGCCCGGCATGCCGCCCGAACAGCAGCTCCGCCGGCAGGCTCAGGACCGCCGGCACCATCACCAGCGCCACCGAACCTAGGGTGACGGCGGCGACGAAGGACCACCCGGCACCGGGCAGACGCCCCCGCAACACCGGTGGCCAGACATGGTCGCGGTAGGTCTGCTGCCGGACCAGACTGAGGCTTTTCGGCAGGTTCAGGTCGAAGGCGTGCGGCGGTGCGTACTGGCAGGCATGGTAGCAGGACCGGCAGTTGTGGCAGAGGTTGGACAGGAAATTCAGGTCCGCCGCCGAGACCAGCCTTCGCGATTTCAACGCGGAGAAGACCGCGCAATAGCCGTCGCAGAACTGGCAGGCGTTGCAGATGTCCAGCGCCCGCCGCGCATCCGCCGCGATCTGCCGGGCCTCGTCGTCAGCGCCGGGCATGGGCTGCGGCCTCCCGTCCGGCGATGCGGCCGAACACGGCGCCGACCGTCATGGCGCTCCCTGCCAGATAGCCGCAGCCGAGGATGTTGGGCGCCATGACGACCCCGGCGGCATAGACCCCCGCCAAGCCGGTCCCGTCCCGCCGCAGCACCCGCGCGCGGTCATCGACCCGCACCCCCAGGCAGGTGGAGGTGACGCCCGCCCGCACCGGATAGGCGCCGAAGGGCGGGACCATGATGGGTTCGGCAAGCCGCGACTTCGGCGGATCGACGCCCGCCGTGCCGCCTCCCTCAATGATCGCCGCGTTGAAGGCAGCCACCGTGGCCTCCAAGGCCGGCGGAGAAATCCCCAGCGCCAGCGCCAGTTCGCCGATGCCGTCCGCCCGGATCGCCGGGAAGATGGAAGGCCGGAACCGCGTCTCGATGGCCGCGTCGAAGACCGAGAACGCGACGGCGCCGGGGCACCGGGCCACCAGCTCGCCCCAGGCCGTGTAGCGCGACGGCCCGACCACCGCGCCTTCGTCGGCGAAACGGCGGCCGTCGCGGTCCACGACGATGCCGTGGGCAATGCCGTCCAACCGGGTGACGATGCCGCCGTCGAAGGTCGGCGCCCGGCCATCCACCGCGACCATATGGCAGTGGTCCGCCGCCCCCACCGGCTCCGCCCCCTCCGCCAGCAGCGCCTTCAGCGGAATGCCGGTCGCATGCGGGGTGCCGCGGATCACGAACCGGTTGGCAGCCCCGCCCCACTCCCGCCGCAGCCAGCCGTGATCGGCCTGGAACCCGCCGGAAGCGACGACGAGCGCCCGCGCCGTGACCACCGCATCCCCCACGGTGACGGCCGGCCGCCCGTCGCGCAGATGCAGCGCCCGCACGTCGCTGTTGTACCGGATGGCGACGCCCAGCCCTTCTGCGGTGGCATAGAGCGCATTGACCAGCGCCTTGCCGCCGCCGAGGAAGAAGGCGGTCTTGCGCGAATAGGGCAGGACCTCGTCGGCACAGCTTTGGAACCGCACGCCGTTGCCGGCCAGCCAATCGACGATGTCGGCGCTGGCGTCGACGAACAGCCGCGCCACCCCATGATCGGCCGTATCGGCCACGCGCCGCAGGTCGGTCTGATAGTCGTCGGCCGGATAGCGTCCCCGCACCCACGGGGTCGGTTCATCATGCATGACGCGCATGTTGCGGGAATGGCGGGCATTCCCACCGCGCAGCGCCTTGGGCGCCGCCTCCAGCAGCAGGACCGCCGCACCGGCGCGGCGGGCGGCAATGGCGGCGCAGAGCGCGGCGTTCCCGCCACCCACCACCAGAACGTCGCAATCGCACGGGACACCGGTCATCGCCATGGCTTTAGACCCGGACGGCCTGCGCTGGGAAGGGCCAAGCCCTGCGACACAGGGCAGCGCCCCCGGCTTTTGCACAAACCTCCCGGAAAAGGATCATATTCCTATAACCTCTTTGCCAACGGTTCAACCCACCAAGGGAGCAAAGCCATGGCATTCGACGGCCGCACTCTCCAGAACCACCATTTCCCCCGCCGGATGGAACATCCGCCGAAAACTGTTCCACGCCGTTCCATCTCCGACCGATCCATGCCGGAAAACCGACACATATCATCAGTTGACAGACTGATGTTTCATGCATCCCATATGGAGTGTCGTTGACTGCGATTCTCACCCCGACTTGCGCTGTCGGTCGATGGAACGTCGCAATGCAGGAGCCGGCACCCATGACGACCGTGGCGTGTGGAGCGGGGGAACGGGGAGCAGGGATGACCGATCCGACGATGCTGCCCGCTGCGGCCCCCGAAGCCATGCCGGGCATCCTGATCGCCCTCGTCGCCAATCAGGACCGGGAAGCCGCGGCTTGGCTCGGGACGATCCTGGCCGCCCCGCCCCTGCCCGGCACGGCGGAGTTCATGCGCCTGTTCGCCGTCGCCGGCCGCAAGCTGGCCGGCACCGCGCCGCCGGGCTGGCCGCCCGCCCGTATCGCCCGCGCCGCCCTGCTCGCCGCCTCGGTCCATGCCGCGGGCGAGGAAGCGCCGGCCCGGCTGGCGACCGCCTTCCGCCGGTCGGACAGCACGGAGCGCGCGGCGATCCTCCAGTCGCTGATTCTGCTGCCCGCTCCCGCCCGCTTCGCCGATCTCGCCGCCGACGCCTGCCGCTCCAGCGTGCAGCCGGTGTTCGAGGCCATCGCCTGCGACAACCGCTATCCCGCCGCCCATTTCGCCGAGCCGGCCTTCAACCAGATGGTGCTGAAGGCGGTGTTCACCGGCGCACCGCTGGCCCGCGTGATCGGGCTGGCGGAGCGGACGACCGCCCAACTGCGCCGCATGGCCGCCGATTTTCGCGACGAACGGCGGGCATCCAACCGGCCGGTGCCGGCCGACCTCGACTTCCTCCTCGAATTGGGAACCTGACGTGATGAAGCTGTTCGATCCGCACATCCACATGACGTCGCGCACCACCGACGATTATGCCGCCATGCGCCGGGCCGGCATCGTCGCGGTGACCGAGCCGGCCTTCTGGTTGGGCCAGCCGCGCACCCACGCCGGCAGCTTCGAGGATTACTTCCTGTCGCTGATCGGCTGGGAACGCTTCCGCGCCAGCCAGTTCGGCATCCGCCATTTCTGCACGCTGGGCCTGAACCCCAAGGAGGCCAACAACCCCGACATCGTCGACGGCGTGCTGGAGCTGGTCGACCTCTATCTGGAGAAGGAGGGCGTCGTCGCGGTGGGCGAGATCGGCTATGACGACATGAGCCCGGCGGAGGACGACATCCTCGCCCGGCAGGTCGAAATGGCCAAAAACCACGGCCTGCCGGTGATGATCCACACGCCCCACCGCGACAAGAAGGCCGGCACCCGCCGCACGCTGGACCTGCTGCGCGAGGCCGGCATGCCGCCGCACCTCACCCTGATCGACCACAACAACGAACTGACGCTGGAAATGGTGCTGGAGAGCGGCTGCTGGGCCGGCCACACCATCTATCCCGGCAGCAAGATGGACGAGCCGCGCATGGTCGGGCTGGTCCAGGCCTTCGGGCCGGAGCGGATCATGGTCAACAGCTCCGCCGACTGGGGGATCAGCGACCCGCTGAAGGTGCCGAAGACCGCGCAGGCCATGCGCGACGCCGGCATCACGGACGAGGCCATCGAGACCATCGTCTGGCGCAACCCCATTGCCTTCTACGCCCAGAGCGGCCGGCTTGACCCGGCGGAGCTGGAAATCCCGCTTCCGGTCGACCAGCGCCTGCTGTTCGAAGGCAACACCGTCCTGCGCGGCCAAACCCCGACGGTGGAAACGCCGCTCTCTGTGGAAGCGGACGACTGACGGCGATGAGGCGCACGCTGGTCCTGAACGTCGTCGGGCTGACCGCCGACCTCCTGCCTCACGCCCCGGCCATCTCCCGGCTGGCGGTGCGGGGGATGCGTCCGCTGGTGCCGGTGCTGCCGGCGGTCACCTGCTCGGTGCAGGCCAGCATGCTGACTGGGCTTCCGCCCTCCGGCCATGGCTGCGTCGCCAACGGCTGGTACGACCGCGACCTGTCGGAAATCCTGTTCTGGAAGCAGAGTAACCGGCTGGTCACCGGCGAGACGCTGTGGCAGGAGGCCAAGCGGCGCGACCCGGCCTTCGTCGGAGCAAAGCTGTTCTGGTGGTACAACATGTACTCCGGCGCCGACATCAGCGTCACGCCGCGCCCGATCTATGCCGCCGACGGCCGCAAGCTGCCGGACATCTACACCCACCCTGACACGCTGCGCGGCGAGCTGGCACAGGCGCTGGGACCGTTCCCGCTGTTCCGCTTCTGGGGCCCCGGCGCCGATCTGGTGTCCAGCCGCTGGATCGCCGACTGCGCGGCGGAGGTGGAACGTCGTTTCCGCCCCAGCCTGTCGCTGGTCTATCTGCCGCATCTCGATTACGACCTGCAGCGGCTGGGGCCCGACGACCCGCGCATCCCCGCCCAGGTCGCCGCCGTCGACGCCCTGGCCGCCCCGCTGATCGAGGCGGCGGAGCGCGAGGGCACACGGGTCGTCGTGCTGTCGGAATACGGCATCACCGGCGTCGCCGGCCCCATCGCCATCAACCGCGCCTTGCGCCGGGCCGGGCTGATCGCGGTGCGGGAGGAACAGGGCGGCGAACTGCTCGACCCCGGCGCCTCGGCCGCCTTCGCCGTCGCCGACCATCAGCTGGCCCATGTCTATGTCCGACACCCCGAACAGGTGGTGGCGGTGCGCGACCTGCTGCTGGGGCTCAATGGGGTGGAGCGGGTGCTCGACGCCGATGCGCAGCAGGCCGCCGGCATCCACCACCCGCGCGCCGGCGAGCTGGTCGCGGTCAGCCGCGCCGACCGCTGGTTCAGCTATCCCTATTGGATCGACGACGACCGGGCGCCGGATTTCGCCCGCACCGTGGAGATCCACCGCAAGCCCGGCTACGACCCGGGGGAGCTGTTCCTCGACCCCGCCCTGCGCTTTCCCAAGGCGTCCATCGCCTGGCGGCTGGCGAAGAAAACGCTGGGCTTCCGCACGCTGATGGACGTGATCCCGCTCGACGCCGGATTGGTGAAGGGATCGCACGGCCGCCCGACCGACCGGCCGGAGGCCGGGCCGCTGCTGATCTCTTCCGAACCCGCCCTGCTGCCCGACGGCCCGGTGCCGGCGGAGGCGGTCAAGTCCCTCCTGCTCGCCCATCTCTTCGACGAGGTGACCGGTCCATGACCAGCACGCTTTCCCCCGACCTCCGCTCCCCCATCATCCGCCAGCGCTTCGCCGTCACCTTCGACTACGCCATCGCCTTCACCCGCGACGCCTTCGACTCGGCAAATTCCACGCTGGCCGACGCCATGGGCACGGCGGGTGCCGATCCACGCCCGCGCTGCCTCGCCTTCGTCGACATGGGCGTGCTGGCCGGACACCCGGCCCTGCCGGAGGCCATCGCCGCCCATTTCGCCGCCCGCGACGACCTGCCGACCCTGGTGGCGCCGCCGCGCCTGCTGCCGGGTGGGGAAACGGTGAAGAACGACCCGGCCCTGATCGGGCAGATGCACGACGCCATCCTCGGCCATGGCATCGACCGGCATTCCTATGTGCTGGCGGTCGGCGGCGGCGCCTTCCTCGACGCGGTCGGGCTCGCCGCCTCCACCGCGCACCGGGGCGTGCGGCTGGTGCGCATGCCGACCACGGTGCTGGCGCAGAACGATTCCGGCGTCGGGGTGAAGAGCGCCATCAATCTGAACGGCGCCAAGAACCAGATCGGCACCTTCGCCCCGCCCTGGGCGGTGGTGAACGACGCCGCCTTCCTCGACAGCCTGCCGCAGCGCGACCGCGTCGCCGGCATGGCGGAGGCGGTGAAGGTGGCGCTGATCCGCGACGGGGCCTTCTTCGAATGGCTGGAACGGTCGGCCGACGCGCTGACCCTGTTCGAGCCCGACGCCGTCGCCCACCTGATCCGCCGCTGCGCCGAGCTGCACATGCGCCAGATCGCCGAGGGCGGCGACCCGTTCGAGCAGGGCAGCGCCCGGCCGCTCGATTTCGGCCATTGGGCCGCGCACAAGCTGGAAACGCTGAGCCGCAACCACCTGCGCCATGGCGAGGCGGTGGCCATCGGCATCGCGCTAGACACCCGCTATTCGGTGCTGGCGGGCCTGCTGCCGGAGGGCGAGGATCTGCGCGTCGCCGTCCTGCTGGAGCATCTGGGCTTCCGCCTGTGGCACCCGGCGCTGGCCCGCGTCGATGCCGCCGGCCAGCCGCAGGTGCTGGCCGGGCTGGAGGAGTTCCGCGAACATCTCGGCGGCCGGCTGACCATCACCCTGCTGGCCGGTATCGGCCGGGGGATCGAGGTCAACGCCATGGATTCCGCCCTGGTCGAAAGCGCCATCGGCTGGCTGTCGGCGCGGGAGGCCGCCTGATGCGCCTGTCCGGCGGCGGCACGCTCGGCTATTGCCTGAACGTCCATCCGACCCAGACCTTCGCCGAGGTGCGGGCGGCCCTGCTGGGGCCTGTGCGCGAGATCAAGCGCCGGCTCTGCCCCGACCATCCGTTCGGCGTCGGATTGCGCCTGTCGGCCGAGGCCGCGGCAGAAGCGGGCGTGGCGGCGGAACTGGCGGCGATCTTCAAAGGCGAAGGGTTCGAAGCCTTCACCATGAACGGCTTTCCTTATGGCCGCTTCCATGGCGCGCCGGTCAAGGAGGCCGTCTATGAGCCGGACTGGACGGCGGCGGAGCGGGTCGCCTACAGCCTCTCCCTCGCCGAGACGATGGCGGCGCTGGTCCCGCCCGGCGGCTTCGCGACGATCAGCACCGTCCCCGGCGGCTACGCCCCGCGCGTGACCGGGCGCGAAGCGGCGGTGGCGGAGGGACTGTTGCAGGCGGTGGCCGGGCTGATCCGGCTGGAACAAAGTACCGGCCGCACCGTGGCGCTGGCGCTGGAGCCGGAACCCTGGTGCCTGCTGGACAGCACCGCCGATGCCGTCGCCTTCTTCCGAGCGCACCTGTTCGCCGATGCGGCGGCGCGGCGCCTCGGCGCCCTTGCCGGGCTGGCGGCGGACGAGGCGGCGGCGGCGCTGCCGCGGCATCTCGGCCTGTGCCTCGACGTCTGCCACATGGCGGTCAACTTCGAGGAACCGGCGGAGACGCTGGCCGCCCTTGCCGCCGCCGGCATCCCGATCCACAAGGTCCAGCTCAGCGCCGCCCTGCGGATCGCGCGGGCCGATGCCCCGGCGCGCGAGCGGCTGGCCGCCTTCCGCGATGCCGTCTATCTCCACCAGACCGTCGCCCGCGCGGCGGACGGCCCGGCAAACGGCAGGGTGCGGCGGTTCCTCGACCTGCCGCAGGCGCTGGAAAGCCCCGGCGGCGAGGACGAGGAATGGCGGGTCCATTTCCACGTCCCGGTCTTCGCCGAACCGGAACCGCCGCTCGACTCCACCAGCGGCGCGCTGGAGGGGGTGCTGGCGATCCACCGCGACCGGCCGGTGGCCCCGCATCTGGAGGTCGAAACCTACACCTGGGATGTCCTGCCCGCCGAAGCCTGCGGTGCGGGCGCCATCAGCGTCGTCGACGGAATCGAAAGGGAATTGCGATGGGTGTTGGAACGGCTGTCCTGATCCGCCCGCGCGCGGCCCTGATCCTCGGCCGGGTGTCCAACCTGCCGACGGTGCTGAGCAACGCCATGGCCGGCATCGCGCTCGCCGACATCGGGGTGGCGAACGGTGTCGCCTTGGAAGCCGTGGCCCGCGCTGCCATCGTGCTGGCGCTGTTCTATGTCGGCGGCATGTACCTGAACGACGCCTTCGATGCGAAAATCGACGCGCGGGAACGGCCGGGCCGCCCCATTCCGAAGGGCGACGCCTCCCTCGGCGCGGTGTTTGCTGCCGGCCTCATGCTGATCGCGCTGGGCGTCGCCCTGGCCGCCCTGTCGGGACTGCAGGCCGGACTGTGCGGCGGGCTGCTGGCGGGTGCGATCCTGCTCTACGACGCCCTGCACAAGCGCACGGTGACGGCCCCGGCGATCATGGGTCTGTGCCGCCTGCTGTCCTACGCCACCGCGGCGGCCATCGCGGGCGGCGGTGCGCTGGCGCCCTGGATGCTGCTGGGGGCGGGCGGGCTGTTCTGCCATGTGGTCGGGCTGACCTTCGCCGCCCGGCAGGAGGCCTACGACCGGCTGGACAATGCCTGGCCGCTGGCCGTCCTGGCGGTCCCGCTGGCCGGCGCGCTGTGGGTCGCGCTCGGCAACCCGGCGGCGCTCGTCCTGTGGGTGGCTCTGGCTGCGGCGACAGGCTTGGCCCTTCATCGGCTTTTCCGCCGCGCCCCCGGCGACGTGCCGCGCGCGGTGGCGGTCCTGATCGCCGCCATCACGCTCTACGACGCCGTGCTGATCGCCGTCGTCGGAGCGGGTGCTCCGCTCGCCGTTGCCGCCGCGCTGTGCTTCCCGCTGACCCTGGCGCTCCAGAAGGTCATTCCGGGGACATGATCCGGCGAGCCCGGGGCCTAACGCTTCTCAAGGTCGCTGCAGCGGACCCACCATTGGGTGTCGGTCGTCGCCTCCACGATGGCGCCGGTGATGCCGCCGTTGGTCTGCGAGATGTCGAGGACGCAGAGGTCGCCGGTCGGCCGGTTCACCGTCCTGATCCGGATGTTGCGGCAGCCGTCCGGCATGATCTGGCCTTTGTCGCGGACCAGCTGCTCGATCTGCTGCTGGGTATGGCAGGCGACGACCGCATCCTGGGCGGAAGCCGGCGACGGCGTGGCGATCCAGGCGACGGCGCAGGCGGCACCGGCGAAAAGACAGGTCTGGAGAATGCGGATGGCCATCGGTCTGCCCCCCTGAAGATCGTGGAGATGAGTGAGGCAAATCCGCTCCGGCGGGTTTGGTTCCCATGAAACCACTCCGGAACCCGTTGCCCCCGTGCCGAGTTGACGCCCGGGGTCGGGCGCCATCGTCCCGCCCCGCCCACAGCGACGCGGAGATTGTTTCGATGGTTCCCGACTGGCTCCATCTGTTGTCCATCGCCACCCTGGTCTTCGGCGGGCTGTGCGCACTGATCGTGCTGATCGACGTGGTGCGCCATCCCCAGCACATGTGGATCATGAACGTCGTCTGGCCGGTGACCGCCCTGTTCGGCACGGTCCTGACCCTCTGGGGCTATTTCACCTATGGCCGGCTGGCGACCCACGAGATGATGCGGCAGGCGAAGGAGCGCGGCGAGGAGATGCCGAGCAAGCGCGACACGCCCTTCCCCATCATGGTCGCCAAGGGGGCGGCCCATTGCGGCAGCGGCTGCACGCTGGGCGACATCGTCGCCGAATGGCTGGTGGTGTTCGCGCCGACGGTGGCCGTCTGGTTCGGCTGGCGCAGCCTGTTCGCCGAGAAGATGTTCGCGGTGTGGATCGTCGATTTCATTTTCGCCTTCGTCTTCGGCGTCGCCTTCCAGTATTTCACCATCAAGCCGATGCGCAACCTGTCCCCCGGCGAAGGGCTGGTGCAGGCGGTGAAGGCCGACGCGGCCTCGCTGACGGCGTGGCAGGTCGGCATGTACGGCTTCATGGCCTTCGCCAGCTTCTACCTGTTCGGCACGGTTCTCGGCGCCAAGCTGGAGCCGGCCTCGCCGGAATTCTGGTTCATGATGCAGATCGCCATGCTCTGCGGCTTCGTCACCGCCTATCCGGTGAACTGGTGGCTGATCTCGACCGGAGTGAAGGAGAAGATGTAGGCGGGTGCCAACCCTTTTGCCCTGATCCTCCCCCTATTTTCCGTTGTGCCGCAGGACGCCACCTCCGAACTCTGGAGGCATGCTGATGAGTGGAGCGGCTCTGGCCATCGCCCTGGCCTATTTCGGGTTCCTGTTCGCCATCGCCTCCTGGGGGGACCGCCGGGCGCGCCGCCACGGGACGCAATCCGGGGCGAGATCGGGGGCGAGATCGGGTCCGCTGGTCTATGCGCTGTCGCTGGCCGTCTACTGCACGGGCTGGACCTTCTACGGAAGCGTCGGCATGGCGTCGACCGGCGGTTATGCCTTCCTGCCGATCTATATCGGCCCGATCCTGATCTTCACGCTGGGATGGCCGCTGCTGCACAAGATTCTGCGGATCGCCAAGGCGCAGAACATCACCTCCATCGCCGATTTCCTCGCCGCCCGCTATGGCAAGAGCCAGTCGGTCGCGGCCATCGTCACGCTGGGCGCCATCGTCGGGACCGTGCCCTACATGGCGTTGCAGCTGAAGGCCGTCTCGTCCAGCTTCGCCGTCCTGCTGCGCTATCCCGAGATCGTGATGCTGGAGCAGCCGGCGGCCTCCCCGGTCTGGGCCGACAGCGCGCTGGTCGCCGCCATCATGTTCGCCCTGTTCGCCATCCTGTTCGGCACACGCCACGTCGACGCGACCGAACGCAACGAGGGCATGATGCTTGCCATAGCGGTGGAGGCAGTGATGAAGCTGGCCGCCTTCCTCGCCATCGGCGCCTACGCGACCTGGGGACTGTTCGACGGGCCGGCCGACCTGCTGCGGCTGGCATCGGCCGAACCGGACCTGCGGCACCAGTTCGCCAGCGGCGTCAACGGCTCCAGCTGGATCACCATGACCGCGCTGGCCGGGCTGTCGGTCCTCTGCCTGCCGCGCATGTTCCACGTCACCGTCATCGAGAACCGCGACGAGGAGCATATCCGGCTGGCGACCTGGCTGTTCCCGTCCTATCTCGCGGCCATCGCCCTGTTCGTCGTCCCCATCGCCGCCGCCGGCCTCCTGCTTTTCCCGGAAGGCACGGTGGACCGCGACATGACGGTGCTGGCCCTGCCGATGTCCGGCCGGCAGGAAATCCTGACGACCATCGCCTTCGTCGGCGGCCTGTCCGCCGCCACCGGCATGGTGATCGTCTCCTCCGTCGCCATCGCCAATATGGTCAGCAACGATCTGGTGGTGCCCATCCTGCTGCGCCGCCGCGGCAGCGGCATCGACCGGCTGGACATGCGCCGGCTGATCCTGGGCACCCGCCGGGTGACGATCCTGGTGCTGATGCTGCTGTCCTACGTCTATTACCGGATGGTCGGGACCGGCTTCCCGCTGGCTTCCATCGGCCTCGTCAGCCTCGCCGCGGTGGCGCAGTTCGCGCCGGCCCTGATCGGCGGCATGATCTGGCGGGGAGCCACCGGCGCCGGCGCCTTCTGGGGTGTCGTCGCCGGATTCGTGGTGTGGGGCTACACGCTGCTGCTGCCGGCGGTCATCGAGGCCGGCTGGCTGTCGGCCACCATCCTGACCACGGGTCCGTTCGGAACCGGCTTGCTGGCGCCCCAGCGGCTGCTCGGCCTCCATCTCGACCCCTTCGTCCATGGCGTGACCTGGAGCCTGCTCGCCAACAGCGTGGTCTTCATCGCGGTGTCGCTGCGGACGGTACCGCGGCCGATCGAGCGGCTGCAGGCCGGCGCCTTCACCGACACCGACCTCCAGTGGAGCCATGCCGGGTCCGAACCGCGCACCGGCTCCGTCACGGCGGAGGAGTTGCGGGCGGTGGCCGCCCGCTATCTCGGCCCCGAACGGGCGGAGCACGGATTCGCCGGCCTTTCCGGTTCCGGCACGGGAGAGGCCGACCTGCGCCTGATCCGGCAGACGGAGAAGCTGCTGGCAAGCGCCATCGGCGCCGCCTCAGCCCGGCTGGTGATGGCCCTGACGCTGGAACGGCACAGCGTCGGCAAAGGCAACGCGCTGAGGCTGCTGGACGATGCCACGGCGGCCATCCAATACAACCGCGACGTCCTGCAGACGACCATGGAGAATGTCGCGCAGGGGATCGCCGTCTTCGACAAGGACCTGCGGCTGGTCAGCTGGAACCGCCGCTTCCGCCGGCTGCTGGCCATTCCGGCGGAGATGGAACCGGCCGGGATCGCCCTTCCGGAAATCCTGCGCTTCGGCGCCTTGCATGGGCTCTACGGCCAGGGCGATCCCGCCGCCCTCGTCGCCCGGCAGCTCGACGTCTTCCTCGCCAGCATCGCCAACCCGGTCGAGCAGCATCGGCCGGACGGCAGCGTGCTGGAGATGCACACCTGCCGGATGCCCGGCGGCGGTTATGTCACCACCTTTTCCGACATGACGGAGCGTGTCCGCGCCGCCGCGGCGCTGGCCGAAGCCAAGGACCGGCTGGAGCAGCGCGTCCGCCAGCGCACCGCCGAACTGGCCCGTGCCAAGGCCGCGGCGGAGGAAGCCAGCCAGGACAAGACGCGCTTCCTCGCCGCGGCGAGCCACGACCTGCTGCAGCCGTTGAACGCCGCGCGGCTCTATGCCTCCAGCTTGGGCGACCGGATGCCGGAGGACGCGCTGGTCGGCAAGCTGGACGGCGCGCTGGCCTCGGTGGAGGAGTTGCTGGGGGAACTGCTGGACATCTCCCGGCTCGATGCCGGCGCAGTGAAGCCGGAACGGCAGAGCTTCCCGCTCGGCCGGCTCTTCGGCACGCTGGCGGTGGAGTTCGCGCCGCTCGCCGAACGGCGCGGGCTGCAATTGCGCATCCTGCCCTGCAGCCTCGCCGTCGACAGCGACTGGCGCCTGCTGCACCGGCTGCTGCAGAATCTGCTGGCGAATGCCATCCGCTACACACCGCAGGGCCGGGTGCTGCTGGGCGCGCGCCGGGCCGCCGGCCATGTCGTGGTCCAGGTCTGCGACACCGGAATCGGCATTCCCGAGGACAAGCAGGCCCTGGTCTTCGGCGAGTTCCGGCGCTTCGCCGAGGCGCCGGGGGTGGAACATGGGCTGGGGCTGGGGCTTTCCATCGTCGAGCGCATCGGCCGCGTGCTCGACCATCCGGTGACGCTGCACTCCATTCCCGGCCGCGGGACGATCTTCGGCGTCCGCATCCCGCGCGGCGTGTCCCAAGCGGATGTTCAGGCTGCGCGTCAGACGGCGGATGCGCAGGCCGAACCGGCCGAGCGGACCAGCATCCTGTGCATCGACAACGATCCCACCATCTTGGACGGGATGCGGACGATGCTGGGCGGATGGGGCTGTCAGGTGCGGACCGCCACCGGGCTCACCGCCGCCCTGGCCGAAGCGGAGAACGGACCGCCCGATCTCATCCTCGCCGACGTCCATCTGAACGAGGGAGAGGACGGCTTCGCCTGCGTCCAGGCGGTGCGGCAGCGGCTGCGCCAGCCGGTTCCGGCGGCCCTGATCACCGCCGACCGGTCCGCCGGCGTCAAGGAGCGGGCGGAGAGCCTCGGCCTGCCGGTGCTGAACAAGCCGATCCGCCCGGCCGCACTGCGCACGCTGATGCGCCGCCTGACCGGCGCGCGGCCGGCGGCCGAATAGGCCAGCCTCAGCCGTCCTGCCGCTCTTCCGCCGCGCGGCGGATCAGTTCCTGGGGGGCGTCGGCGTCCTCGGCCAACTGGCGGACGAGGATCACCGCCTGGGTCCGGCTGGTGACGCCCAGCTTCTGCAGGATCGCCGAGACATGCGCCTTCACCGTGCCTTCGGACACGCCCAGCTCATAGGCGATCTGCTTGTTCACCAACCCGTCGTTCAGCATCATCAGGACCCGGACCTGCTGCGGCGTCAGGCTGGCGATCCGGGCGGCCGCCTCCTCTTCCCTGCCGGCACCGTCCGGCTCCTGCAGCGCCGGCCGCCACAACTCGCCCGCCAGCAAGGCCTGCAGCGCCTCGCCCAGCGTGTCGGACGGGGCGGATTTCGGGATGTAGCCACAGGCGCCGGCTTCCATCGCGCGGCGGATCACCCGCGACTCCTCGTTGGCGGAGATCACCGCGATGGGCAGGGCGGGAAAGCGGCTGCACAGATAGACCAGACCGGCGAAGCCCTGCATCCCCGGCATGTTCAGGTCGAGAAGGAGCAGATCGGCGTCGGGACTTTCCTCCAGCGCCGCCGCCGCCGCATCCAGCGTCCCAGCCTCGACGATTTCGGCCTCGGGCAGCGCACGGGCGATGGCGAGACGCATGGCATCGCGGAACATGGGGTGATCGTCGGCGACGACGATGTGGGTGGGCATGATCGGGACCTGTTTGCTTCGCCGCTAAACCAAAGTCACATGGAAGTCACAAGGGGGACGACATAGCTTTGTGAACGAGTGAGAAACACTTCGCGCCGCCGGAAACCGCATTGCGCCGATGGGCTAATGCGGACGACCAGTCCTCAGGCGGTGTCGACCAGAGACGGAAGCTGAACCGATGAAACGGCGCAACCTCCTGAGGGCCATGGGCCTCGGGCTGGGCGGAGCCGTGCTCGCCACCCCGGCGATCGCACAAGGGCCGCCGCAGATCCGATGGCCGCTGGCCGCGACCTTCCCGAGGGAGCTGGACATCCTGAATGGCGGGGTGGAGGTCCTCGTCCGCCGGGTCGCCGGGCTGACCGGAAACCGGTTCGTCATAGACCGCGACCCCTCCCTGCGGCCGAAGACGGATCAGCCGATGCTCGATTTCGTCGGCAGCGGCGGCGCGCCGATCGGGCTGGGCGCCAGCTATCAGGCAATGGACCGCGAGCCGGCGCTGGTCTTCGACACCTCGGTACCCTTCGGACTGAACGCACGGCAGCAGAATGCCTGGATGTACCAGGGCGGCGGACTGGCGCTGATGCGCGAGCTGCTTGCCGACCACGATGTGATCCCTTTCCCGGTCGGCAACACCGGCTCGCAGCTGGGAGGCTGGTTCCGTCGGGAAATCCGAGCCGCGCAGGATCTGAACGGGCTGAGGTTCCGCGTGTCCGGCATGGCCGTCGACGTGCTTCGCCGCCTGGGCGGACAGCCGCAGCGGACCGGCTATGCCGGGCTGCGCCGCGCGCTGGAGGACAAGACGCTCGACGCGGCGGCCTGGGCCGGCCCGCATGACGACCTGCGGCTCGGTCTGCACAAGTCGGCGCCCTATTGCTACTACCCCGGCTTCCTGGAGGGGAACGCGCAGCTGTCCTGCTACGTCAACCGCCCCGCCTGGGACCGGCTGCCACCGGAATACCGGGAGGCGGTGGAGGTCGCCTGCGCCGAAGCAAATCTCTGGATCACCGCAAGGTACGACGCCCTCAACCCCGCCGCCCTGAAGCAACTGACGGCCGAAGGGGCGATCCTTCGTCCCTTTCCGCTGGAAATCCTGCGAGCCGCTCACCGGGCCACCGAGGAGCAGCTGGAAGCACTGGCCTCGGCGAGCAGCCGCTTCCGCAAGGTCTATGACTCGTGGAAGCCGTTCTGCGACGCCCAGCATCTGTGGTTCCGCATCGCCGAGAACAGCTTCGACCGTTCCGCCTCCCTGCAGCCGCCGGAGACTTCCCGGAACTAGGCCCGAAACCAGGGAGCCCCCCTGCGCCAACCCAAAAGGAGCGCATGATGACCTATGACTTCGACCGGGACCTGATCCGGTCCATGCCTGCGATGGAGCGCTTCGCGCGCAGCCTGACCCGCAACCCCGCCGAGGCCGACGACCTCGTCCAGGACTGCATGGAACGTGCGCTCCGCCACCGCGAGAAGTTCGAGCAGGGCACCAACCTGGAAGCCTGGCTCTGCACCATCCTGAAGAATGTCCATTACAGCAAATGGACCCGCAAGCGCCGTTTCGGCGAAGTGGAGGTGATGGACGGGGAGATGGCCAGCGGGCCGCCACAGGACCATCAGGTCCTGCTGCGGGAGGTTGCGACGGCCATCGACGGGCTCTCGGAGGAACATCAGCGGCTGATCCGTATCGTCGCCGTCAACGGCGACAGCTATCTCGAAGCAGCCGACGAGCTGGGCGTATCGGTCGGCACTGTCCGGTCCCGCCTGTCCCGCGCCCGCAACCGGCTGCGAACCGACTGCGAAACGCCACGCCGTCCGCCCCTGGCCCGGTGCACCGGACTGCCGATGTCCGCCCGCTCGACCGGATATTCGGAGATGGCCCGGCGAACGGCCGGCTAGCCCGGCTTCGGACCGAGACCCTTCAGCCGGCGGTCCGGCAGTCGTCTGTCCGGTCCGACAGACTGTCCCGCGCGCTGCGGCAGCGGAAGCGCAACGCCTCGCGGTCACGGTCGAGGAAGTCGCTCCGCTCGCCCGCGGCCTCGATGAGGGCAATCTGCGCCAGCAACGGCTGCCGGCGCGGCTCATCGCTCACATAGGGTGCCAGAGCCTCAAGGGCTTCCGCCACGCGGATCAGAACGCCCGGCATGGTGGCGCCCGCCTGCCGGATCTGATCGAAGGCCGCCCGCACCAGCCCGTCATGGTCGGTCACGTTGCGGACCACACGCAAATCGCCCGTCTTGTCGCACAGCACCGCCACCTGCAGCGGCCGTTCAAAGATGCGGGACAGCGCCGAGGACAGCATGTCGATGACGGTCAGCGCGGTGTAGACATCGTTGATTCCCGGCGACAGCGCCCGCAATGCCATCTCCACCAGTTGCCGGATGCCATATTCAAGGTCCTGGGTCGGGGTCCGCTCGGTCCCGACGATGAAGGCCTCCCGGATGGAACGGCGGAACGCCTCGTCACAGGCCTCCGGCGGATGCACGGCAAGGTGCCGTCCGCGGACGAGAGCGAAATGCCCGGGCCGAACGTCCAGCCACAGAACCACGTCGGCTTCGCAGGCCTTGCGCACGAGAATATCGAAATCGACCGCCTGGACGTAGCCGTCCTCTCCCAGTCCGAACCACACCGCATCCTCCGGCACCGGCGGCGGCGATTTTTTCGCGTTCACATCCTCCGGCAGAAGCAGATCGATGGACGCGCGCAATTGGCGCGACACGTCGCGTACGGCGTTGTCATACATGATCGACCGCGCCAGCTTGTGCACGAAGAACAGCAACACGAAGAGGCAGAAGGCCGAAAGCGCGGTCCCGACGGTGATCGCGAAATGGGGGATCGCGTTGTCCGACGGGGCGCCGATGCTGCGGAAAACCACCAGCAGATAGAGAATCGTCGCGACGAACAGTCCCAGCACCACCTGCGTCTGGGGATCGCCGATGAAATTGCGCACCAGACGGGGACCGAGCTGCCCGGCAGCCAGGGTCAGCACCACGACGGTGATGGAGACCACCAGCGACGTCATCGTGATGATGCCCGACAGCAGGGCGCCCATCAGCTGGCGGGCGCTTTCGGGATCGCCGCTGTAGACCAGCCACATCTCGGCCGCCCCGTCGGGCAGCACCGGTCCTGTGGTGACGAGAAAGACCGCCAGCGCCATCGCCGCGATGCTCATCAGCAGCGGCACAAACCACAGGCTCTCGCGCAGAAACATCCAATAATGACGCAGGCGGCCCTTCAATCCAATCACCCCAGCGGAAGCGGAACGAACAGCGACTGGCCATCCCGCCGCCGCAGAAGAATAACATGGTCCTTCCCGGACTTGCGGGCCTGATCGACGACATTTGCCACGTCACTGGGGTTACCCACCGTCTGCTGCCCCGCACGGGTAATGATGTCGCCCGGCTCGAAACCGACCTTTGCCGCCGGGCTGTCCGGTGCAACCTCCACCACCGCGGCACCGCTCACGTCGCTGTCGAGCGAGAACTCCTTGCGCAGTTCGGGTGTGATCGGGGCCAGAGTCAGGCCAAGCTGGCCGCCGCCGGGCTGCTGCTGCTTTGCCTCCGCCTGCTCCGCAGGCGGCTGCAGTTCGGCGATCCGCGCCTCCAACATCACCGGTTTGCCGTCGCGCAGGACGACGACGCGGGCCGTCTCGCCGGGCTTGGTCTGCGCCACCATCCGAGTCAGCTCATGCGGTCCGGCGACCTGCTTGCCGCCGAATTCGGTGATGAGATCGCCGCTCTTCAGCCCGGCCTTGGCGGCCGGAGCGTCCTTGGACACATCGGCGACCAGCGCGCCGGACTGGTCCTTGAGGTCGAGCGCCTTGGCGATGTCCGGCGTGACCGGCTGGATGGTGACGCCCAGATACCCGCGGGTCACCCGGCCGTTGCTGCGCAGCTCGTCGATGACCGGACGGGCGAGCGAGGCAGGAATGGCGAAGCCGATGCCGATGTTGCCGCCGGACTGGCTGAAGATCGCGGTGTTCACGCCGATCACCTCGCCCTTGACGTTGAACATCGGGCCGCCGGAATTGCCCCGGTTGATGGCGGCGTCGGTCTGCAGGAAATCGTCGTAGGGGCCAGCGCCGATGTCGCGCGCGCGGGCGGAGATGATGCCGGCGGTCACGGTGCCGCCCAGCCCGAACGGGTTGCCGATCGCGACCACCCAGTCGCCGACGCGCATGGTGCTGCTGTCACCCCAGGAAACGCTGGGCAGCGGCTTGTCCGACTCCACCTTCAGCAGGGCGAGATCGGTCTTGACGTCGGTTCCGACGATCTTCGCCGGCAGCTTGCGTTTGTCGGTCAGGGTCACCTCGACCTTGTCGGCATGCTCCACGACATGGTTGTTGGTGACGACATAGCCGCTGGGATCGATGATGAAGCCGGAGCCGAGCGACATGCCATGCGGCCGGGCGGGCGCATCCCCGCGCGGGGCGCCCTGCCCATGGCCGCCGGGGGCGCCCGGCGTCTGCCGCCGCAGCAACTCCTCCATGAAGTCGCGCAACGGGCTGTCGGGCAGCATGGAGAAGGGGCCGGCGCCGCCCTGCTGGTCGGACTGCGCCATCTGTGGCCGCTCCGGCGCAGTCGAGGCCGTGATGGTCACCACCGACGGCAGCTTCGCCTCGGCAAGGTCGGCGAAGCTGGCAGGCATTTCTCCGGCCGCAGCCGGCTTGCCCTGCGCCAATGCGGGACCGGCCGGCGCCAGGAGAAGCCCGGCGGCCACGACGAGCCACATCCGGCTGCGCCCGCCAACGGGCGCCGGCCGTTGGCCGACAAGCCGGTATTGATCGGGAAGAAGTTGCATCGGAGACCTCGTTGCTGCGGACATGCGGAAAGGGCGGGGGGACGCCTGTCCCCCCGCGGTTCATGGCAACTCGTCCGGTGCCTTACTGCTTGGTGGCGCCGCTGCCCGAGCTGGTGCTGCCCGACGTGCTGTTGCCCGAACCGGTATGGCCGGTGGTAGAGGTGGAGGTCCCGGACTGGCCGCCGGTCGTCGCACTGCCGGAGCTGGACGACGAGCTGCCCGACATCTGCGACGGCGGATTGATGGTCATGAACACCTGATTGCCGTCCTGGGTCTGGGCCTGGACCAGATAGGCGGCGTCGATGATCGTCACATTCTTGAAGCCGGCCTGCTCCAGCTGCTTGCGGAGCTTGTCCTGGGTCATCGCCTGGAACTGCGAATGGGTCTGGGTGGCCGCGGTGCTGCCGTTCTTCTGCGTGCTCTGCTGGCCGGTGGACGACTGCGCGTACGCCGGCGTGCCGGCGGTCAGGGCGAGGCCGATGACGGGAATGAGCATTGCGATACGCATGGCATGTCCTTTTGTGTTTGCGTTTCCTGCAGGGCGTGCCTGCGCAGGGCCAACTCCCGCAGCCGGATCTGCTCCCGCCGGTCTGCGCCGCGCATTGGGGTAGGACTGCCTATTTTTGCGGCGGAGTCGGAATCCGGAACTCGTGGTCACCGGAGGGGTTGGCGGGCCAACGGATGAAAGGGCCGACAATGTTCTTCGACAGTTGGGCCGGACTCGGCCGGGTGCTGGTGGTCGGCGTTCTCGCCTATGCGTCGCTCATTCTTCTGCTGCGGATTTCAGGCAAAAGAACGCTGACCAAGATGAACGCCTTCGATCTGGTGGTGACGGTGGCGCTCGGCTCGACGCTCGCCACCGTGCTGCTCAGCAAGTCGGTGGCGCTGGCCGAAGGCGTGCTGGCGCTGGGGCTGCTGATCCTGCTGCAATATGCGATCACTTGGGCGTCGGTCCGCTCGCCCCGCTTCCAGGCGATCATCAAGGCGCAGCCGACCCTGCTCGTCTATCGGGGCGAGTTCCTGCCGGGGGCGCTGAAGCAGCAGCGCGTCACGCGGGAGGAGGTGATGGCCGTCCTGCGCGCCCAGGGACGCAAGAGGTTGGACGGCGTGATGGCCGTCGTTCTGGAAACCGACGGCTCCTTCAGCGTCGTACCGGGGTCGGAGGGGGCAACCGACCCTGATCCGCCGACGCTCGAAGCGGTCGGCCGTCTTTGACGGAGACGGGTTGCTCTGCCCGGTTCGCCTTCTCGTTCAGGCGACGCGGACCTCCGCCGGGCCGGCGGCCAGCCGTCCGACCACGCGGGCATCCGCATGGCCGTGCCGGCGGAAGACGCTCAGCACTTCGTCCGCCTGCCCGGCGGCGCAGGCGACCAGCAGGCCGCCGCTGGTCTGCGGATCGGTCATCAGCTTGCGCCGGAGCGTCACCTGTTCGTCCGACCAATCGGCGGGCAACCGCACGTCCTCACCATAGCTCGCCCAGTTGCGGGTGGAGGCGCCGGTGGTGTGGCCCGCCTGGGCCAGATCGAGCGTGTCGGAAAAGAACGGCAAATCGTCGAAGCGGATCTCCGCCGATAGGCCGGACCCGCGGCAGATCTCCAGCAGATGGCCGAGCAGGCCGAATCCCGTTACGTCGGTGACGGCATGCACCCCGTCCAGCATGGCAAGATCGCCGCCTGGGGTATTCAGCCGCGTCGTGCTGTCGATCATCCGGCGATAGCCCTCCTCCCCCAGCACGCCCTTCTTCAGCGCCGCACTATAGATCCCGATGCCCAGCGGCTTGCCCAGCACAAGCAGGTCGCCCGCCCGGGCGCTGCTGTTGCGCAGAACGCGGTCGGGATGGACCAGCCCGACCGCCACCAATCCATAGATCGGTTCGCGAGAGTCGATGGAATGCCCGCCGGCGACCGGGACGCCGATGGCGGCGCAGGCGGCCTGCCCGCCCTCCAGCACGCGGCGGATGGCGTCCGGCGGCAAGCTGTCGGTCGGCATCCCGACGATGGCCAGCGCCAGGATCGGCCGCCCGCCCATGGCGTAGATGTCCGACAGCGCATTGGTCGCGGCGATGCGGCCGAAGTCGAAGGGATCGTCGACGATCGGCATGAAGAAATCGGTGGTCGCCACCAGCGCCTGATCGTCGTTAAGGCGATAGACGGCGGCATCGTCGGCAGTGGAGGCATCGACGATCAGCTCCGGCGGAAGGATCTGGCCCGGCAATGTGGCGAGCAGCCCCTGCAGCACGCCGGGCGCGATCTTGCAGCCGCACCCGCCGCCATGGGCGAGCGAGGTCAGGCGCGGCGCGGCCGACGGCATGGTGCCGGCGAGGTCCGTTGGCGTGGATGCGGTCATGTCTGGTCCTTCATCGCACGGGAAATGCGCGGGGCGCGCCGTCGTTTCGGGGTCGGCCCTCCGGGGCGGAAAGGTCATCACGGTGCCGGCGGACGGGCAACTGATCTGTCGGTGGAGGGCTCGACGGGCCTCTACGTCGAAAGCGGATAGTCCCCCGATGAAGAGATGTTCCAATGGCTTGGCCGCATTGCGCCGGATGCCCGGAGCAGTCGGGCTAGCCCGACCGAAGCCATGGAACCGGATCGCGAATGGGTGACTTGTAGCGGAAGAACGTCACCGCGATGCCGTTCCCTCGCCCCGTTCCTCGTCCCGGTCGAGCCCACCCGAAATCGGGCCGGAAATTCAGGGAGACTGAAGCCATGGACCGACGCCGCTTCCTAACAGCGGCCGCAGCGGCCGGACTTGCCGCCGCCGCAGGACCGACGCGCGTCGCCCGAGCGGCGGGCACCACTAAGAGCGTTGGCAATCCGGCGTCCAATGATCGCTGGCGGCGCTTCGAAGTCCACCACAGCATTGAATTGGCCGAGAAGGGTGGGAACAGAGGTCCGGCACGGCTCTGGGTTCCCGTGGCGCAGACGGCCGGCGATTACCAGCGGGCGCATGATCCGGCATGGTCCTCCACCGCCGACCGGGCAGCCCTGCTGCACGATCCCCTCTATGGCGCCGGGATGCTGCGTGCCGACTGGGACGGTGCGGGTCCGCGGACGGTCGAGTTGGTGCAGATCGTGGAGACACGCGACCGCACGCCCGGCGACCGGGAAACACGGCCCGCCGATCCGGCGGAGCTGTGGCTTTACCGCCAGCCGACGCCCAGCATGCCGACCGATGGAATCGTCCGGGATACGGCGATGCGCATCGTCGCGGGGATCGACGCGCCGGAAGCGCGGCTGCGGGCGATCTACGACTGGGTGGTCGACAACAGCTTCCGCGACGCCGCCACGCGCGGCTGCGGGCTGGGCAACATCGCGACCATGCTGGAGACCGGCTATCTCGGCGGCAAATGCGCGGACATCAACGGGCTGATGGTCGGTCTGGCCCGCGCCGCCGGTTTCCCCGCCCGCGAGGTGTACGGCATCCGGGTCGCCGACTCCGCGCTGGCGAAGAGCCTGGGACGATCCGGCGACATCTCCAAGGCCCAGCATTGCCGGGCGGAGGTCCATCTGGATGGCCGCGGCTGGTTCGCGGTCGATCCCGCCGACGTGTGCAAGGTGATGCTGGAAGAGGGGCTCGGCCTCGGCGACCCGCGCGTGGCCGCGCTGCGCGAGCGGCTGTTCGGAAGCTGGGAGATGAACTGGATCGGCTACAACAGCGCGCGTGACTTCCAGCCGGCGGGGGCGCCGCGCCCGCTGGGATTCCTGATGTATCCCTATGCGGTCACCACCGGTTTCGAGCCGGACTGTCTCGATCCGGCGACCTTCCGCTACGGCATCACCGCGCGGGAACTGCCGGCGTGACGGGAGACTGAGCCGTGCCGGGAGTCTTCAGCCCCACCGCCAACATCGTGACGAAGCTGGTGCTTTACACGCTGCTGGCCGGACTGGTCACGCTGGTCGGCGGCGCGTGGTTCTTCCCCAGCACCACCTATGCGACACGGGCGGGCATCGTGCAGCCGCAGCCGGTGCCCTTCAGCCACGAGCATCATGTCGGCGGTCTGGGTCTGGACTGCCGCTATTGCCACACCTCGGTGGAGGAGTCGCCCACCGCCGGCCTGCCACCGACCCACACCTGCATGACCTGCCATTCACAGATCTGGACCAACGCGGATCTGCTGGCCCCGGTGCGCCAGAGCCTCGCCACCGGCAAGCCGATCCACTGGAACCGCGTCAACACGCTGCCCGACTACGTCTTCTTCAACCACAGCATCCATGTCGCCAAGGGCGTGGCCTGCACCACCTGCCATGGGCCGGTGGACACCATGCCCCTGACCTGGAAGGGAGCGAGCCTGCAGATGAGCTGGTGCCTGGACTGCCACCGCGACCCTGCCCCGAACCTGCGCCCGAAGGAGGCGGTCTTCGACACCGACTGGAAACGGACCGCGGTGACGCCGTCAGGCAAGCAGATGATGGCGCGCTATCACATCCATCCGGAAACCCTGTCCGACTGCTCCGTGTGCCACCGATGACGGAGCGGCGGGAGGAGCTGGCCCGGCGGATCGGGGATCGGTTGGCCGGACGGAGCGGCCGGGCGCTGTGGCGCAGCCTGGAGGAGCTGTCGCGCGAGCCGGCGGTGCTGGAGATGCTGCGCGCCGAGTTCCCTGGTCTGCCGGACCTTGGCGAGGCGCGCGTTGGCCGGCGCCGGCTGCTGGAGCTGATGGGCGCCTCCTTCGCACTGGCCGGACTGTCGGGCTGCGGGCCCGGAGAAGCGGCGGACGAGGCAATTCCTTATGTGACGATGCCGACCGGTCTGGTGCCCGGCGTCGCCCGCCATTTCGCCACGGCGGTCACACGCGGCGGCTATGCCAACGGTGTGCTGGCCGTCCACCAGATGGGCCGACCTGTCCAGCTGGAAGGCAATCCGGAGCATCCCGCCAGCCAGGGCGCGCTCGACCCGATCATCCAGGCGAGCATCCTCGACCTCTACGACCCCGACCGCTCGCGTACGGTGTTGACCGCCGGCCGGGCGGCCAGCGCCAATGGACTGGTCAAGGCACTGGTCGACCGTCTGCCCGTCCTGGGCGCGCGCGGCGGCGATGGGTTGCGGCTGCTGACCAGCACCGTCACCTCCCCCACGCTCGCCGGGCAGATCGCCACGTTGAAGCAGCGCTTCCCAGCGATGCAATGGCACCGCTGGGAGGCCGACGGGCGCGATGCGGTGCGGGCCGGGGCGATGCTGGCATTCGGGCGGCCGGTGGACACGGTGCTGCATCTCGACCGGGCGAAGACGATCCTGGCGGTGGAGAGCGACTTCCTCGACAGCGCGCCCGGCCATCTGCGCTACGCCCGCGACTTCGCCCGCCGCCGCCGCGCCGCCGAGGAGGGGCGGCCGGAGGAGATGAGCCGCCTCTATGCGGTGGAAAGCGTTCCGACGCTGGCCGGCGCCCGCGCCGACCATCGCTTCGCCGCCCGTCCGGACGAGGTGGAGGCGGTGGTCCGCGCGCTCGCCGCCGAGCTTGGCGTCGGGCCGGCGGACTGGCGCCAGGGTGCCCTCAGCTGGCTCGGCGCCGTCGCCCGCGACCTGTCCGCCAACCGCGGCGCGGCGCTGGTCCATGCCGGGCCGACACAGCCGCCCGCCGTTCATGCGCTGGTCCACGCCATCAACGGTGCGCTGGGCGCGCCCGGCCAGACGGTGACCTACATCGAACCGGTGGAGGCCGATCCGGTCGACCATGGGGAGTCGCTCAAGGGGCTGGTTGCCGACATGGCGGCCGGGCGTGTCGACACGTTGCTGATCCTGGGGATCAATCCGGTCTTCACGGCGCCCGCCGACCTCGATCTCGCCGGGGCGTTGGGCAAGGTCCCGTTTTCCGTCCATCTCGGCACCGATGTGAACGAGACCGCAATGCTCTGCACATGGCATGTGCCGGAGGCCCATGAGCTGGAACGCTGGGGCGACGCGCGGGCTTTCGACGGCACCGTTACCATCCAGCAACCGCAGATCAAGCCGCTGTGGGGGGGCTGGTCGCCGCATGAACTGCTGGCCGTCTTCAATGGGGAAACGCGGCCCGACGATCACGCCATCCTCCGCGCCGCCTGGATGGAGCAATTCCAGGGCAAGGGCGATGCGGAGCGGCTGTGGACGGACGCGCTGCGCACCGGCGTGGTGCCGGACAGCGCCTCCGCACCAGCGTCGGTTTCGCCTGCGTCCGATTTGGCGACCCGGCTGCCGCCGGCGCCGGCACGGCCGAATGGGGGCGCACTGACCGCCATGTTCCGGCCGGACCCGTGGCTGCGCGACGGGCGATACGCCAATCTCGGCTGGCTGCAGGAGTTGCCGCGCCCCTTCACCACCCTGACCTGGGACAACGCCGTGCTGATGGCGCCGGCGACCGCGGAGCGGCTGGGCCTGCAGAACGAGGATGTGGTGGAGGTGCGCACATCCGCCGGCCACCTCCGCGCGCCGGTCTGGCGGGTGACCGGCCATGCGCCGGACTGCGTCACCCTGCCCTTCGGCTTCGGCCGCAAGGTGGTGGGCCGGGTCGGGCGCGGTGTCGGCTTCGACGCCTTCCGGCTGCGGCCGCTCGACCATCTCTGGCAATTGCCGGGAGTGGAGCTGCGCAAGACCGGGGAGACCTACCGGCTGGCCGCAACCCAGCACCACCAGCTGATCGACAGCCCCGACGTGGTCCGTCACGCCACGCTGGACGAGTTCCGCCACAATCCCGACTTCGCCCAGCGCAAGGAGCCGGAACACTCGCTCTATCCCGATTACGAGTATCCGCGGAACGCCTGGGGCATGGCGATCAACCTCAACTCCTGCATCGGCTGCAGCGCCTGCACCGCCGCCTGCCAGGGGGAGAACAACATCGCAGTGGTCGGCAAGGAACAGGTGCTGCGGAACCGCCAACTGCACTGGATCCGCATCGACACCTGGTACGAGGGCGAGGCGGAGGCGCCGGAGCAGACCTATTTCCAGCCGATGCCCTGCATGCATTGCGAGAACGCGCCCTGCGAGGTGGTCTGTCCGGTCGGGGCGACCATGCATGACGCCGACGGGCTAAACGTGATGGTCTATAACCGCTGCGTCGGCACCCGCTTCTGCTCGAACAACTGCCCCTACAAGGTCCGGCGCTTCAACTACTTCAACTATTCGGCGGACGACAACCGGCTGTCGCAGTCCTGGAACCCCGACGTTTCCGTCCGGGCGCGCGGCGTCATGGAGAAATGCACCTATTGCATCCAGCGCATCCGCAACGCCCGCATCACCGCCGACCGCGAGAACCGGCCGATCCGTGACGGCGAGGTGAAGACGGCCTGCCAGCAGGCCTGCCCGGCCGAGGCCATCGTCTTCGGCGACCTGAACGACAAGGACAGCGCGGTCAACCGCCGCAAGGCGAGTCCGCTGGACTATGGCGTGCTGACCGAATTGAACACCAAACCGCGCACCACCTACGAGGCGCGGCTGCGCAACCCCAACCCCGAAATCCAGGAGGTGTGAGGCGGTGGGCGCATCCCCCGAAATCAGACAGGACCTGACACGGGTGGTCGAACCGGGCGTGACCGCCCTGTCGGTGACCGTCCATGTCAGCGACCTCGTGCTGGAACGCCGCACGCCCCTGTGGTGGTGGGTCGGCTTCGGCCTGTCGCTCGGGCTGCTCGGCCTGTTCGTGGTGGCGCTCGGCTGGCTGTTCATCCGCGGCGTCGGCATCTGGGGCATCGACTGGCCGGTCGCCTGGGGCTTCGCCATCGGCAACTATGTCTGGTGGGTCGGCATGGCCAGCGGCGGGACGCTGATCTCCGCCCTGTTCTTCCTGACCCGGTCGGAATGGCGAAGCGCCACCAGCCGCCTTGCCGAGACCATGACGGTGTTCTGCGTCGCCTGCGCCGGGATCATGCCGGTCATCCATCTCGGGCGCTGGTGGTATTTCTACTGGCTGTTCCCCTACCCCAACACGATGGCGCTGTGGCCGCAGTTCCGCAGCCCGCTGCATTGGGATTTCGTCGCCATCCTGGTCTATGTCGCCGGTTCGGTGCTGTTCTGGTATGTCGGGCTTCTCCCCGACCTCGCCACCCTGCGCGACCGGGCGCGGCGGCGCTGGCAGCGGGTGCTGTACGGTCTGCTGGCGCTGGGCTGGCAAGGGTCGTCGCGGCACTGGCGCCAGTTCAAGATCCTGTACGGCCTGTTCGCAGCATTGATGGCGCCGCTGGTCTGTTCCATCCACAGCATCGTCGGGCTGGACTTCGCCGGCGGCCTGACGCCGGGATGGCACGAGACGCAGTTCCCGCCCTATTTCGTCTTCGGCGCCGCGCTGTCCGGCTTCGCCGTGGTGCTGATGCTGGTCATCCCGCTGCGCCGGGCGCTGGATCTCACCGGCGTCATCACGCTCCGCCATGTCGACGTGCTGGCGCGGCTGATGCTGACCACCAGCCTGCTGCTGTCCTACTGCTATCTGATGGAGGTGTTCATGCCCTTCTACCGGGGGGAGGAGCACGAGATCACGGTGGTGATGTCGGAACTCGGCGGCTATTACGCTCCCTGGTACTGGGCGAAGATCATCCTGAACGGCGTCGTGCCGCAGTTGCTTTGGTTCCGGCCGCTGCGGCTGAACCGCCCGCGGCTGTTTCTGATCGCGCTGTGCGTGGTGGTCGGCATGTGGATCGAACGCTACGTCATCGTCGTCGGGGGCCTGCACCGGAACTATACGGAATCGAGCTGGTTCGTCTTCATGCCGACCTTCTGGGACTGGGCGACGCTGGCGGGGTCGCTGGGTCTGTTCCTGACCGGCTTCTTCCTGGCGCTGCGCTTCATCCCGATCGTGTCGATGTTCGAACTGCGCGAACTCCTCCACAAGAAGAAGACGGAGGGCGGGCGATGAGGGCGCATCGCGGCACCGGCCACAGCGTCCGCGGCACGCTGGCCACCTTCGACAGCCCCGACGCCATGTTGGAAACCCTGCGGCGCTTGCGGCAGGAAGGCTTCACGCGCCTGGAAGTCTACAGCCCCTATGCGGTGGAGGAGGTCGACGACCTGCTGGGCCGCAAGCCGCGGGCGCTGCCGCTGATCATCGTGGCGGCCGGCGCGCTGGGTGCGATCGGCGGGTTCTTCCTGCAATATTGGGGCATGGTGCTGAGCTATCCGCTGAACATCGGCGGACGGCCGCTGAACAGCTGGCCAGCCTTCAGCACGACAACCTTCGAACTGGCGGCGCTGGCCTTCCTGCTGATCGGCTTCCTCGCCTTCTGTACGATCTGCCGGCTGCCGCGCCTCTATGATCCGATCTTCGATGCGCCCGGTTTCGAGCATGCCTCGCAGGATCGGTTCCTGATCTGGATCGCCGAGCGCGAGGGACGTGACGACGGCGAGCTGCTGCAACGGCTGCTGCCACATGGCGAAGGCGTGCGGATCGACGAGGTGCCGGCATGACCCGGCTGCTTCCCCTCGCCCTTCTGCTCAGCGTGGCGGTGCTGCTGGCGGCTTGCGACAACATGGCGAAGCAGCCGAGCGACAAGACCTGGACACCCGCCAATGCCAATCCGGCAAACGCCAATCCCGGCAGCAGATCGTGGCCGCCGGAGCCGGCGCCCAACACTGTTGCTCGTGAAGACCAGCCGCAGTCACCCCCAGCGCTGACGCCGGCTCTGCTGGCCCGCGGCAAGGAACGCTACGAGATCTACTGCACGCCCTGCCACGGCTATCTCGGCGACGGCAACGGCATGATCGTCCAGCGCGGTTTCCCGCATCCGCCCTCCTTCCACAGCGAGGCGCTGCGCAAGGCTCCGACGCGGCATTTCTACGACGTCGCAACCAACGGCTGGGGAGCGATGTATTCCTATGCCGACCGTGTCGGCCCCGACGACCGCTGGGCCATCGCCGCCTATATCCGGGCGCTGCAGACCAGCCAGAACACCGCCGCGGCGGAGTTGCCGGGCGATGTGCGGGGGGCTCTGCGATGAGCTGGCGCCCGCTTCTTGCCGCCATCGGCGCGGCTCTTGCCGGCGCCGCGGTCTGCGCCGTCGGCGCGCTGTTCGATCCGCAGGCGGTGCTGCGCGGCTGGCTGGCATCCTTCGCCTTCTGGATCGGGCTGCCGCTGGGCGCCATGATGCTGCTGTTCGCCCATGATCTGACCGGCGGGCGCTGGGGGTCTGCCGCGGTGCCGCCCCTGCGGGCGATGGTCGCCGTGCTGCCGCTGGCGCTCCTGCTTCTGGTGCCGGTGCTGCTCCTGCTGCCGGAGCTGTATCCCTGGGCTAGAGCGGCGGAGGCCGTGCATCTGAAGAACCGCTTCTACCTGAACGCCCCCTTCTTCTACGGACGGGCGGCGGTCTATGCCGTGGTCTGGCTGGGGCTGGCCCTGGCGGCGCTGCTGCGCGCGGGACGGGCCCGCAACCCGCTGGCGGCACCGGGGCTGATCCTGCTGGGGCTGACCGTCACCTTCGCCTCCTTCGACTGGTTCATGTCGGTCGAGCCCGATTGGGGGTCCAGCATCTACGGGATGATGATCGTCAGCGGCCAATTGCTGGGCGCCCTGGCGCTGGCGACGCTGGCTGCAATCCTGGGCGGACGGACGGACGCCGGGCAACGGCGCGATCTGGGCAGCCTGCTGATCGCTGCCATCCTGCTGTGGTTCTACCTGTCCTTCATGCAGTTCCTGATCGTCTGGCAGGAGAATCTGCCGCATGAGATCCCCTGGTATGTCGCGCGCCTGTCCGGCGGCTGGGGCTGGGTCGCGGTGCTGGGTGCCCTGGCGCAGGGGGCGCTGCCATTCGCCGCTCTGATCTGGTGGCCGGTAAAGCGCAGCCGGGGCGGGCTGGCCACCGTCTGCCTGCTGCTCCTCGCCGCCCATCTGCTGGAATGCTGGTGGCTGATCATGCCGGGGCTGGAGGGTGGCTTCACCTGGTTCGCCCCCGCCGCGGCGCTGGCGATGGGCGGCGCCGGCATGGCGGTGTTCCTGTGGCGCCTCGGCGCCGACCGGCGGCACTCCGCCAGGAGCGGGCACGCCCCGCAGGCCGCCTTGATGGCGGAGGGAGTCCGCCATGGATAAGGCCACACGCATCAGCCGGCCGAACACCAGCCGGCCGGGCTTCGCCGGGACCGCGGCGGCGTTGCTGTGGGGCTGGGCGCGACTGGGACGCGGCCGTTCGCCGAAACAGCCGGACCAGGAGGGCCGCAATCCCGACACGCGCTTCGAGACACGGGACACGCCGCCCTGGCTGTTCGTGCTGCTCGGCGGACTGGCGGCCGGCCTGATCGGAACGGTCGTGGTGTCGCTGATGCTGATCTTCCCCAATGCGACCGCCGACCGGAACCGAGCCCTGACCACACCGATGCCGGAGCCACGCCTGCAGACCGATCCCCCCGCTGACTTTAAGCGCTACAAGGCAGAGTCGCTGGAGCGGCTGACCGGCTACGGCTGGACCGACCGCGAGCGCGGCATCGCCCACATACCCATCGACGAGGCGATGCGCCGCGTCGCCGAGCACGGCATTCCCGACTGGCCGGCTGACGCAAGGCAGGAGCGGCAGCGATGAGACGGCTCGCCATCGTCCCCCTACTCGGTCTTCTGCTGGCCCTGCCCGTGACAGGTGCGCAGGCCTCGCCGACGGCCCTGCTACCCTCCGGCTTCAAGGACTTTGCCTTCGACCAGCATCCGGGGGCGCAGTTGCCGCGCGACGTCCGGCTGCGCGACGAGGCCGGCAATGCCGTCACAACCGCGACCCTGTTCGACGGAGCCAAGCCGCTGGTTCTGGTCTTCGACTATTTCCGCTGCACGACGCTGTGCGGCGTGGTGTTGGGCGATCTGGCGGCGGCCCTCAAGCAGGTGCCGCTGACGCCGGGCAAGGATTACGAGGTGATGGCGGTCAGCATCGATCCCAACGACAGCCCGGCCGACGCCGCGGCGATGAAGGCGCGGCATTTCGAACGCGATCCGGCGATGGCCGCCGCCATCCATCCGCTGGTCGCCGAACAGGCCGGCGATGGCCGGCAGGTCCGCCGCCTCGCCACCGCAGCCGGCTTCCCCTACAAGCTGGACGAGGCCAGCGGGCAATACGCCCATCCCGCCGGCGTGGTGCTGGTCTCGCCGGGCGGCACGGTCTCCCGCTATATCCTGGGGATCGGCTACGACCCCACCGACCTGCGGCTGGGGCTGGTCGACGCCTCCAAGGGTGCCGTCGGGTCGGTGACCGACCATCTGCTGCTGCTCTGCTACGGCTACGATCCGGCGCAGGGCAAATACAACTCGCAGGTGGGCCGCCTGATGCAGGCCACCGGCGCCGTCTCGGTCCTCGGCGTCGGGCTGCTGGTGTGGCGGGCCACCCGCCGGCCGGGGAAGGGGTGAGGACGGCCATGGGAAGCATGCAACTCCTCCCCCCCACCGCTTCCGCCCATGCCGCCGACATGGACTGGCTGTTCGCGGCCCTGATCGGCACCAGCGTCTTCATCCTGCTGCTGGTCTTCGGGCTGATGATCCTCTTCTGCGTCCGCTACCGGAAGAGCAGCAAGGTGGAGCGCGGCGACCGGCTGGGCCGGACCTGGAGGGTCGAGACCGCCTGGACGGTCGCCACCTTCATCGCCTTCCTCGGCCTCTATTTCTGGGGGGCGGACCTCTATGTCGGCATCCACAGCCCGCCCAAGGACGCGACCGACATCTATGTCGTCGGCAAGCAGTGGATGTGGAAGATCGAGCATCCCGGCGGCCAGCGCGAGATCGACACGCTGCATGTCCCGGTCGGCAGGCCGGTGCGGCTGGTGCTGACCTCGCAGGACGTGATCCACGACTTCGCCATTCCCGCCTTCCGCGTCCGCCAGGACGCCCTTCCCGGCCGCTACGAGACGCTGTGGTTCACCCCGACGAAGGTCGGCGAGTACCGCCTGTTCTGCGCGGAGTTCTGCGGCACCTGGCATGCCCGGATGGGCGGCAGCGTCGTCGTCATGGAACCGTCCGACTTCCAGCGCTGGCTCGACAGCCAGGATCCCGGCCCCAGCCTCGCCCAGGAGGGAGAGGCGCTGTTCCGCAGCTATGGCTGCAGCGGCTGCCACGGCACCGCCAGCACCGTCCATGCCCCCCGGCTTGAGGGGCTGTTCGGCCGTCCGGTGCCGCTGCAGGACGGCCGAACCGTCATCGCCGACGACCGCTACATCCGCGATTCGATCCTGAAGCCGAAGTCGGAGATCGCCGCCGGCTATCCGCCGGTCATGCCTTCCTTCGCCGGGCAGATCGGCGAGGACGATCTGCTGAAGCTCGTCGCCTACATCAAATCGCTGGCCGACAAGACGGCCCGGAACTCCCAAACCGGCCAAGCGGCCGGACCATCTCAAGCCGGCCAAGCGGCCGGGAGCGCGGAAAGGCCCGCCCAATGACCACCGCGACCGTGACCGGAAAGCCGGACGAACCCGTCGTCGCCACCAAGAACTACCTGACGGAGGAAGGCGTCACCCTGCGGTCCTGGCTGCTGACCAAGGACCACAAGCGGATCGCCATCCTCTACACCCTGTCGATCACCTTCTTCTTCTTCGTCGGCGGGCTGGCGGCGACTCTGATCCGGCTGAATCTG
Source organism: uncultured Azospirillum sp. (assembly GCF_946480385.1). The sequence goes on along the minus strand of NZ_CAMLJP010000064.1, from coordinate 1,585 downwards.
GTGACGCCGGCCGGCATCTTCACGCCGGACATCTACAACCGCCTGTTTACGCTGCACGGCATCGTGATGGTCTGGTTCTTCCTGATCCCATCGATCCCCAACACCATGGGCAATTTCCTGATCCCGCTGATGATCGGCGCCAAGGATCTGGCCTTCCCGCGCCTGAACCTGCTCAGCTGGTACCTGTATGTCGGGGCCGGGTTCCTGGCGCTGTTCGCCATCCTGATCGGCGGGGTCGACACCGGCTGGACCTTCTACACGCCCTTTTCGTCGCTCTATTCCAACGGCTATGTGGTGCTGGCGCTGGCGGCCGTGTTCGCCGTCGGATTCTCTTCCATCCTGACCGGGCTGAACTTCATCGTCACCACCCACCGGATGCGGGCGCCGGGGATGACGTGGTACCGGCTGCCGGTGTTCGTCTGGTCGAACTACGCCACCTCGGTCATCATGGTGCTGGCGACGCCGGTGCTGGCGATCACGCTGATGCTGGTGGCGGTGGAACGGCTGCTGCGGGTCGGCATCTTCGACCCGGCGCTGGGCGGCGATCCGCTGCTGTTCCAGCACCTGTTCTGGTTCTACTCCCACCCCGCGGTCTACATCATGATCCTGCCGGGGTTCGGCGTGATCAGCGAGATCGTGCCCTGCTTCGCCCGCAAGCCGCTGTTCGGCTACAAGTTCGTGGTGTGGTCGAGCATCACCATCGCAATCATCGGCTTCTTCGTGTGGGCACACCACATGTTCGTCGCCGGCATCTCGCTCTATGCCGGGCTGGTCTTCTCGTTGCTCAGCTACATCATCGCGGTGCCGTCGGCGATCAAGGTGTTCAACTGGACCGCCACGCTGCACAAGGGCTGGATCAGCTTCGACGCGCCGATGCTCTATGCCCTGGGCTTCATCGGGCTGTTCACCATCGGCGGGCTGACCGGGCTGTTCGTCGCCAACCTCGCCTTCGACGTCCATGTCACCGACACCTATTTCGTTGTGGCGCATTTCCACTACATCATGGTCGGCGGCATGGTCAGCGCCTATTTCGGTGGGCTGCATTACTGGTGGCCCAAGGTGACGGGGCGGTTTTATCCCGAATGGTGGGCGCGCATCGCGGCGCTGCTGATCTTCTTCGGCTTCAACCTGACCTTCTTCCCGCAATTCATCCTGGGCTATCTGGGGATGGAACGGCGCTATTATTCCTACCCACCGGAATTCCAGGTCTGGAACATCTTCTCGTCGGCCGGCGCGTCGGTGCTGGCGATCGGCTATGCGCTGCCCTTCTTCTATCTCGGCTGGTCGCTGTTCCGCGGCAAGCGGGCAGGATCCAACCCGTGGGCGGCAACCGGGCTGGAGTGGCAGACCTCCTCCCCCCCGCCCACCCACAATTTCGACGTGACACCCACCGTCACCCGCCCGCCCTACCAGTACCGGCCGGAACCGGAGCCGCAGGATGTCTGACACCCCCGTCATCCCACAGCCCGTATCTTGACTCGATGGCACGCATTCTCTATTTCGGGGTAGCCCGGGAGCTCGCCGGGCGCGACGCCGACGAGCTCGACGTCAGCACCGCTACATCACAGGATGGTCTCTGGAGCCT
>NZ_CAMLJP010000063.1 GCF_946480385.1 uncultured Azospirillum sp. | reverse complement strand
AGAAAGTTGCACTTCAGAATAGAACCTACCCGCCTACAGAGGAAAAAACACATAACTTTCGTTATGGAAATAAAAGGAAATCCCGCACCACAACAATCCAGCCATGCGGCAAGCAGGGCCGCAGACGCACTCCACTCCCTTGCCAAAATTAGGTAGGTAACCTATCAAATAGGAATGCTACAAGATAAGCCTCTGCGCCTTCCTCCCAATTTCGGCCTGCACCTGTTCCGCGCCTCCCATCTGTGGCGGCGGGCGGCCAACAAGGTGCTGGCGGAGAGCGGATTTTCCACTTCGGCCATCGCGCCGCTGATGCTGTTGGCTGAACTCGGCGACGGGCTACGGCAGCGCGAACTGGCGGAGGAGATGGCGGTGGAAGGCCCGTCGCTCGTCCGTCTTCTCGACGGGCTGGAGACGGCCGGGCTGCTGGAACGGCGCGAGGATGCCTGCGACCGCCGGGCGAAGACCCTGCACATGACCGACGCCGGCCGTCATCTGTTGGTTCAGGTGAACGAGGCGCTGAACGATGTCCGCCAGCGGTTGATGGCAGAAGCGACGGAGGCCGACGTGGAGGCCTGCTATCGCGTGCTGTCCATCATCGAGGCCAACGCCAAGCGTGAACAGACCTGACCGCAGCGTGTTTTCCATGGGCGCGTTTCCGGAGCAGTGCCACGGCCGGGACCGGCTGTGCGGCGCTCCCAGTCGCGTCGCCCGCGGTGATCGAGGAACCCAGACCGTGACTTTTCTTCCTTCCTTCCGAGCCGTTGCCCGGATCGCCGTGACCCTGCTGGTGACCGTGGCGGCGGTCGGCGGCGGACTGTGGCTGTGGGATTACTATATGAACGAGCCCTGGACCCGCGACGGACGCGTCCGCGCCGACATCGTCCAGATCTCCTCCGACGTCGCTGGTCTGGTGACCGACGTGCGGGTGTCCGACAACCAGCTGGTCCATAAGGGCGAGGTGCTGTTCGTCGTCGATCCCGGCCGCTACCGGCTGGCGGAGGAGCAGGCGCAGGCCAACCTCGACAGCGCCAAGGCCGAGTTGGCCTATCGCACCGCCGAGGCGCACCGGTACGAGCAGCTGGGCAACAACGTCGTCTCCACCGCCCAGCGCCAGGAGGTGATGTCGGCGATGGCCAAGGCCGCCGCCGCGACCAAGCAGGCTGAGGCCGCACTCGACCTCGCCCGCTTCAACCTCGGCCGCACGGAGGTGAGGGCGACTGTCGACGGCTATGTCACCAACCTGCAGATGAAGGCCGGCAACTATGTCGCCGCCGGGCAGGCGGTGGTGGCGCTGATCGACAGCCATTCCTTCTATGTCATGGGCTATTTCGAAGAGACCAAGCTGCCGCGCATCCGTGTCGGCGCCCCGGTCTCTGTCCGGATCATGGGTGTGGGCACCGAACTGCGCGGCCGGGTCGACAGCATCACCCGCGCCATCGTCGACCGCGACCGGGCGGAGGGCACCGGGCTGGTCGCCAACGTCAACCCGACCTTCAACTGGGTGCGGCTGGCCCAGCGCATCCCCGTGCGCATCGCCCTGGACGAGGTGCCGGAATCGCTTCAGCTGGTTGCCGGGCGCACCGCGACGGTGTCGGTGGTGGGCGCGCCCGATGGCACGCCAAAGGTCGCCCAGTTGCCGGCCGGGCAGTGAGCGCGCGCCGATGCCCCAAGCCCCCACCCTCGACGAACTGGTCTTTTCGGTGAAGTCCTTCGCGGCTTCCATGCTGGCGCTCTACATCGCGTTCGGCATGGGGCTGCCGCGTCCCTTCTGGGCGATGCTGACCGCTTATGTGGTGTCGAGCCCGCTGTCGGGCACCGTGCGGTCGAAGGCGGTCTATCGCGTCGCCGGTACGGTGGTCGGCAGCATCGCCGCCATCGTCCTGACGGTGGAACTGGTCAATGCGCCGGAGTTGCTGTCGCTGGCGGTCGGACTTTGGGTCGGCGGCTGCCTGTTCATCTCGCTGCTGGACCGCACGCCGCGCAGCTACGCCTTCATGCTGGCGGGCTACACCGCCGGGCTGATCGTCTTCCCGGCCGTCTCCAATCCGGAGGCGATCTTCGATACCGGGTTGGCGCGGGTGGAGGAGATCATCCTCGGCATCGTCTGCGCCACCGTCATCCACAGCGTGATCCTGCCGCGCGGCATGGGACCGGTGCTGCTCGGCAAGCTCGACGCCGCCCTGCGCGATGCGGAGCGCTGGACGCTGGACGCGCTCGACGGGGCCGGAATGGACGCCCGCCTGCGCGACCGCCACAAGATGGCGACCGACCTGACCGAATTGCGGGTAATGACGACCCACCTGCCCTACGACACCTCCGACCTGCGCTGGATGACCCGGCCGATGCGGGCCTTGCAGGACCGGATGGTCTATCTGCTGCCGGTGCTGACGGCGGTGCAGGATCGGTTGATCGCTCTGCGCGGCCCGCGTGGCGATCTGCCGGCCGACGTGGCGCCGGTTCTGGCGGCGACGCGCGGCTGGATCGCCGCCGGCGCCAATGCCGATCCGGCGGACACCGCCCGGCTGATCGGCTGGCTCGACCGGCTGGAAGCAGAGGAGGCAGGGCGGGCTTCGGCCGGCTGGCAGGCGGCGACACGCTTCAGCTTTATCCGGCGCCTGCGGTCGCTGGTCGAGATCCACCGCGACTGCCGGACCCTGCGGGCGCACATCGCGACTGGCGACCGGGACCTGCCCGACCATCTTGACCCGCTGGCCCGCAAGCGCTCGCGCGGCGTCTTCCATCTGGACCAGGGCATGGCGGCGTGGTCGGCGGCAGCGGCCCTGCTGGGCATCACCACCGTCTGCACGTTCTGGATCCTGACCGGCTGGTCGTCCGGATCGGCGGCGGCGATGATGGTGGCGGTCTTCACTTGCTTCTTTGCGTCCTTCGACGATCCGGTGCCGGGCATCCGCCTGTTCCTGGTCTACACGCTGGCCTCCATTCCGCTGTCGGCCTTCTATCTGCTGGTGGTGCTGCCGTCCTTCGACAGCTTCCCCATGCTGGTGCTGTGCCTGGCGCCGACGCTGGTGACGCTGGGCGTCTTCGTCGCCCGGCCGGCGACGATGGGCAAGGCGATGGCGCTGATCTTCGGCGTCGGCGGTTCGCTCAGCCTGCTCGACACCGGCAACGGCGATTTCGCCTCTTTCCTGAACAGCAGCACCGGGCAGATCGTCGGCATTGTCACCGCGATGCTGGTCACCCGCATGTGCCGGTCGGTGGGCGCGGCCTGGAGCGCGCGGCGCCTGCTGCACATCGGCTGGCGCGAGATCGCCGATCTGGCGCGGACGCGCGGGGTGCCGGCGAATGACGGCTTCGAAAGCCGCATGCTGGACCGTGTCGGGCTGCTGTCGGCCCGGTTGGCGCAGGCGGGCGGCTCGGTGGATGTCGACGCCATTGACGCTGTACGGGACCTGCGGGTTGGGCTGAACGTGGTGGAGCTTCAGCGGGCACGCCCCGTTCTCGGCGTCGCCGGCGGGGCGGCGCTGGAGCGTCTGCTGCGGGGCATCACCGATCATTTCCGCGCCCTGTCCGCCAAGCGGCCCGACCCGGCGCCGGCGGGTCTGCTGGACAGCATGGACGATCTGCTGTCGGCCATCGACGCCGCCCCGCCCTGCTCCGAGCGCGACCGCGCCGTGGTGGCGCTGGCCGCCCTGCGCCGTAGCCTGTTCCCGGACGCAGCCCTGGAGGCCCTCCCATCGACCCTTGAGCCGCTGCATCAGGAAAGGGCACGCGCATGATCGGTGAAATCGACGTCTACGGCCTGTTCCTGCCGCCGCTGCTGATCCTGGCCGTGGTTGCCTGGGCGGTTTCGGCGCTGCTGCGCCGGGGCCTGCGCGCCGTCGGCGCCTATGGCTGGGTCTGGCACGCGCCGCTGTTCGACTTCGCGCTCTATGTGCTGGTGCTGAGCGGCCTTGCCGGCCTGTGGTCGATCTGGTCCGCCTGAAATCGTCCACACCATGAGGGGTGCGGCGTGCTAGTCTGCGCGCCATGACCGCCCCGCTGTCGCAGCCATTTTCCATTCCCGGCATGACGCCCGATGCCGACGCCGAGAGCGCCTGGATCGACGTGATCCGGAAGATGGACGAGACCTATGCCAATCTCGTGACGCAGCAGGTGGAGCTGGAACGCAAGAACGCCGAGTTGGAGGAGGCGCAAGCCTTCATCGCCAGCGTCCTCGGTTCCATGACCGACGTTCTGATCGCCTGCGACCGCGACGGCAGGATCGAGCAGACCAACCCGGCGGCCGAACGGGCACTGGGCCGTGACGGGCGCGAGTTGACCGGGCGGCCGTTGCGCGATTTCCTCGATCCCGCCTTCCATCCCGCCTTCGCCCGGCTGTGCAGCGCCGCCCTTCAGCGCGAGGAGGTCAGCGACGTCGAGCTGTCCCTGCGCGGGCCGGCCGGCCCCTTCCCCATCGCAGTCAACAGCACGGTGCGCTACGACCAGCGGGGCCATGCCATTGGGCTAGTCCTGGTCGGCCGGCCGGTAGGAGAGCTGCGCCGCGCCTACCGCGACCTCGCCGCCGCCCATGAAGGCCTGAAGCAGACCCAGCAGCAGCTGGTCCATTCGGAAAAGATGGCCTCGCTCGGCCGGCTGGTCGCCGGCGTGGCCCATGAATTGAACAACCCGATCTCCTTCGTCTATGGCAACGCCCATGCCATGCGCCGCTATGTCGACCGCATGACCGCCTATCTCGACCGCGTCCATGAGGGTGCAACCCCGGCGGACCTGGCGTCCCTGCGCAAGGAGCTGCGCATCGACCGCGCCCGCGCCGACGCCGCGGCGACCCTGGACGGCATGCTGGAGGGGACGGAGCGGGTGCGCGACATTGTGGCGGAGCTTCGCCGCTTCTCATCGGAACAGAAGCACGCCTCGGAACGCTTTGATCTGACGGCACTTCTGCGCTCCGCCGTCACCTGGGTCGCCAAGGCGCAGATGCCGGATCTGACCGTCGTCTTCGACCTGCCCGACGCGCTGGACATCGCCGGCCATCCCGGCCACCTGCATCAGGTCGCCATGAATCTGGTCCAGAACGCCATCGACGCCATGGCCGGCGCGTCGGTCAAGCGGTTGGAACTGCACGGCTGGGAGGTGGCGGGCACGGTCGTCGTCACCATCCGCGACACCGGCCACGGCATTCCCGACGCGATCGTTAGCCGCGTTTTCGACCCCTTCTTCACCACCAAGCCGGTCGGCAAGGGCACCGGGCTCGGCCTGTCGATCAGCTATCAGCTGGTGCGTGACCATGGCGGCGATCTGGCCGCCACGAACCATCCAGAAGGCGGGGCGCTGTTCACCCTCACCCTGCCGGCGGCCGGAGGCCGGGAAGGAGCCGCAAGATGAGGTCGCGTCCGCTGTCGGTGCTGTGGCTACAATCGGGCGGCTGCGGCGGCTGCACCATGTCGCTGCTCTGCGCCGAATCCCCGGACCTGCTGACGCTGCTGGAGACGGCCGGCATCCGCCTGCTCTGGCACCCGAGCCTGTCGGAGGAAAGCGGGGCCGAGGCGGTGGACCTGTTCGAGCGCATCCTGTCGGGCGCCGAACCGCTGGACGTGTTGTGCGTCGAAGGATCGCTGCTGCGCGGACCGAACGGCACCGGGCGTTTCCATGTGTTGGCAGGGACCGGACGGGCGACCATCGATTGGGCGCGCGATCTGGCCGCCGTCGCCGGCACCGTGTTGGCTGTCGGCACCTGTGCGGCATTTGGCGGCATCACCGCGGGGGGCGAGAACATCGCCGACGCCTGCGGCCTGCAGTATGAGGGCACGCAGCGCGGCGGCGCCCTGGGCGCGGAATTCCGGGCGCGCGGCGGGCTGCCGGTGGTGAATGTCGCAGGCTGCCCGACCCATCCGAATTGGGTGACCGAGACGCTGATGCTGCTGGCCGAGGATGCGTTGGCCGCCGGAGATCTGGAAGTCTACCAGCGCCCGCGCTTCTACGCCGACTATCTGGTCCACCATGGCTGCCCGCGCAACGAGTATTACGAGTACAAGGCCAGCGCGGAGAAGCCGTCCGATCTCGGCTGCCTGATGGAGCATATGGGCTGTCTCGGCACCCAGGCACATGCCGATTGCAACACCCGCCTGTGGAACGGCGAGGGGTCCTGCACCCGCGGCGGCTATGCCTGCATCAACTGCACCGCGCCGGGCTTCGAGGAGCCGGGGCATCCGTTCCAGCAGACGCCGAAATTCGCCGGCATCCCCATCGGCCTGCCCACCGACATGCCCAAGGCTTGGTTCGTCGCGCTTGCCTCCCTCGCCAAGGCGGCGACGCCGGAGCGGGTGCGCCGCAATGCCGCCGCCGACCGCATCGTCGTCGCCCCCACCGTCCGCCCCATCCGGAAAGGCTGACCCGGTGAGCGAAGAGCGCAAACGCCGCCTGATCGTCGGCCCTTTCAATCGCGTGGAGGGCGACCTTGAGGTCCGGCTTGAGATTTCCGGCACAAATATTTCTGCAGCCTATGTGAATTCGCCGCTGTTCCGCGGATTCGAGCGCATTCTGGAAGGCCGTGACCCGATGGACGCGCTGGTGGTAGCGCCGCGCATCTGCGGCATCTGCTCCGTTTCGCAAAGCCATGCGGCGGCGCTGGCGCTGGCCGGCGTGATGGGGCTGGAGATGCCGCATAACGGCCTGCTCGCGACCAACCTGATGACGGCGACCGAGAATGTCGCCGACCATCTGACGCACTTTCACCTGTTCTTCATGCCCGACTTCGCCCGACCCGCCTATGAAGGGCGCCCCTGGTTCGAGCGGGCGGAGGCGCGTTTCAAGGCGGCCCAGGGCAGTGCCGTGCGCGGCGCCACCGCAGCACGGGCGGAACTGTTCCATGTGCTGGGCATCCTGGGCGGCAAGTGGCCGCACACCCTGACTCTCCAGCCCGGCGGCGTCACACGGGCGGTGGACGCGCGCGACCGGGTGCGCTTGCTCGCTACCGTCCGCAGCTTCCGCCGCTTTCTGGAGGACAGCCTGTTCGGTGCGCCGCTGGAGAGCGTGCTGGCGCTTGGCACGCCGGAGGATCTGGAGCGCTGGCGACTGTCCGGTCCCGCCGGCGATTTCCGCCTGTTTCTGGAAATCGCCGAGGATCTGGACCTCGCCCATCTCGGCAAGGCCTATGCTCGCTTCCTCAGCCATGGTGCCTATCCCGATGCCGGGGGTGGGCATCTCTACCGCCGGGGCACCTTTGCCGACGGGCAGGTCGCTCCCTTCAATCCGGATCAAGTGACGGAGCATCACCGCTTCAGCCGCATGGCCGGGCAGGACCGACCTCACCCGCCCTTCGCCGGCTCGACTGTGCCGGACGGGATGGACGAGGCCGGTTACAGCTGGTGCAAGGCGCCGCGGCTGGCAGGCCTGCCCTACGAGACCGGCGCGATTGCTAGGCAACTGGTGGACGGCCCTCCGCTGATCCGCGCACTGGTGGCGCTGGATGGCGGATCGGTGCGCAGCCGCGTGGTGGCACGTCTACTGGAACTGGCCCGCACCACCGACGCGATGGAGGGTTGGCTGCGTGCCATCGATCCGGCCGCCCCTTGGTGTGTCGCGGCGGAGATGCCGGACAGCGGCCAGGCGGTAGGGTTGACGGAAGCTGCGCGGGGAGCGCTTGGACACTGGTTGCGGGTGGAACGCGGGCGTATCGCCGGCTATCAGATCATCGCCCCGACCACCTGGAACTTCTCACCCCGCGATCTCGACGGGGTGCCCGGTCCGCTGGAGCAAGCCCTGGTCGGCGCGCCGGTGCAGGAGGGAGAGCGAACGCCGTTGTCGGTGCAGCACATCGTCCGGTCCTTCGACCCCTGCATGGTCTGTACGGTGCACTGATAACCTAGTGTGGACAGCACATTACAGGATGACTCTGAAGTGACCTCTCAAGGCAGTGATCAGGACGCGATGAACGCCGCGTAGGACATGACGCCGACGAACATCAGAAGTGAAACCATGCGTGCCATTTGAACCTCCATCGGACGGGAGACGGCCCGTCCTGTTGGAAGAGATCTAATCCTGCGCAGGTCCGGGATAAACGCACGGATCCTGTTTTCACCGTTCGGCCAGCGCGAACAATCCAACCCTCCAGCTGCGGCAACTGCGCAGCCACAGTGGCAACCAACTTGCCACTTGCCATGCATGCTGTAATGTTGATGTCCACAATCGCTGCTATATCGAGCGATGGATTCGGAAATATGTAATCCGATCAATACCCTGACTGAACCACCGATCCTGGCATGGAACTTGTACGAACGACGGTTCGGCGGCAGGGCGCCGCACCATCGGACAGAGGCCGGGGCACGGGAATGGATTTGGCGGGGGACGAAAGCGGTTGCGGGACAGCGCGGATCCTGGTGTTGGGCATCGGCAACATCCTGTGGGCCGACGAGGGCTTCGGTGTCCGCACGGTGGAGCGTCTTGCGGCCAATTGGCGCTTTCCCGACACCGTCACCCTGATGGATGGCGGGACCCAGGGGCTGTACCTGCTGCCGCATCTGGAAGCTGCCGACGCGCTGATCGTGGTCGACGCCATCGACTATGGCCTGCCGCCCGGCACCCGCCGGGTTTTCCACGGCGACGACGTGCCGGCGTTCCTCGGCGCCAAGAAGATGAGCCTGCACCAGACCGGCTTTCAGGAGGTGCTGGCAAGCGCCATGTTCCTCGGCCGTTGCCCGCAAAAACTGATCCTGGTCGGCGTCCAGCCGGAATGCCTGGAGGATTACGGCGGCGGCCTGACCGACACCGTCGCCGCGCAGGTCGCCCCCACCATCGACGTGATCCTGACCCTCCTGCGCGACGAGTTCGGCATTGAGGGCATGCCCCTCGATGCTGCCTCCGACATCGCCGCCCCGGCCATCGCTCGCGATGCCTATGAGGGTGGGCGCCCGAGTGCCGAAGACGCCTGCCGCATCGGCGATCCGCGTATTCTGGTAACGCTGTCCGCCCCTGAGACCTGAGCGGAGCGCCCGACCATGTGCATCGGCATTCCCCTGCGCCTGTCCGGTGTCAACGGCGTCGCCGGCCGGACGGAGGACGGGACGCTCATCGACCTGTCGCTGGTCCCGGAGGCGGGTCCCGGCGACTGGGTGCTCGGCTTCCTCGGTGCGGCACGCCGCCTGCTGGAGCCGGAGGAGGCCGTCCAGATCCTCGACGCGCTGGCGGCGATGGCCGCGGCGCTGGACGGGGAACGGCTAGACAGCGCCTTCGCCGATTTGACTGACCGCGAACCGCCCCTTCCCCCCCACCTGGAGGCGGCCCGCGCGGCCGGCCTGACGGAGGCCTGACGCCCATGACCGACCTTGCCCCGCCGCTCGCCAAGCCGCGCCTGCCCTTGCCGCCGCTGGTCGATCTGCTGACCGACGTCCATGGCTATCTGCGGCTCGACCATGCCGACGACCGGCCCTGGCTGCACGATCCGGCGAAAAGCTGGGTGGTCTTCCTGCCCGGCCATGGCAAGGGCAATGCCGAGACCGCCGACGTCGCCGTCATCCTGCCGGAACTGGTCCGCGCCCTGCACCCGCGCCTGACCCCGGCGGTGGCCGGCGAGGCGGCGGAGCGCGCGATCCTGGTCCTGACCGGCATGATGAGTCTACCGGCCCTGGTCTTCCTGCGCGGCGACCGGCTGTTGGGCAGCATCCCGCGCGTCCGGGACTGGGACGATTATCTGCAGCGGATCGGCGAGATTCTGGAAGGCGGTGCGGCATGAGTTCCCTGTTCGGCATGACCCATCCGCCGGTCGGCTTCGGCCCCGGCAGCCAGCCCGACGCGACCGAGGAAGGGCTGGAATACCTGCCGATGCCGTCCGGCATGCGCGTCTACGAACCGCACCTGCCGGAGGTCGCCGACCCCGTCCGCGCCGTCGCCGCCCGTGCCGTGCTGACCCGCATCCATACGGCGCTGGCCAGTTGGACCGCCGGCGAGGAAATCCGCATTCCGGTCGACGATCTCGACGACCCTGTCCTGGCCCTGGTCGACGAAGCGCTGGGCGAGGGCGAAGTCGCGGTCAAGGTGGAGCGGGCCGGCGATCGGCTGGAGATTCAGGAAGCGTCGCTGGCCGGCGTCTGGCGTGTGCGTGGCTTCGGTGACGGGGCCGTGCGCGAAAGCCTGCTGGTCGGCGCCTTCCCCAGGGTGGCGCTGAACCGCGCCTTCACCGCCGCCGCAGCGGTCGCGACCGGGCCGGCACCGGCCGGGCTGATGAACGGACAGCCGATCCTGACCGAGTTGCTGGACCGTAGCACCGCCTGGCGCCGCAGCGACGCTCCCCACGCGGTGAATTTCAGCCTGCTGCCCCACACGCCGGAGGATCTGGCCTTCATCGAGCAGAGGTTGGGCGTCGGCGCCACCACCATCCTGTCGCGCGGCTACGGCAACTGCCGCGTCACCGCCACTGCGACGCCGAACGTCTGGTGGGTGCGCTATTACAACTCGGTCGACACGCTGATCCTCGACACGGTGGAGATCGTCGACGTGCCGGCGGTGGTCTGCGCCGCGGCGGAGGACATCGCCGACAGCGCCGAACGGCTGGCCGAGATTCTCGACGCGCTGGTGACCGATTTGGAGCGGGTGCGATGAGCGCCGCCGCCTCCCGCTTCGAGGGCTCCTATCTCGGCGATGCCACGCGCATTGGCGCGGCCACCCGAATGGAATGCAAGATTTGCTGGCACGTCTACGACCCGGCGGAGGGTTGCGAACACTGGCAGGTGCCGCCCGGCACGGGCTTCGCCGCCCTGCCCGACCATTGGCGCTGCCCGGTCTGCGACGGTGCCCGCGACCAGTTCATGGCGCTGGATGGCGAGCCGGTGACGCCCGAAGCGGCGGCGGCGGCTGTCATCCCGGTGGCGGATGCCGGCCCTGCCCTGCCGACCGAAACCATCGCCCGGCTGGAAGCGGCCTTTCGCGAGATTCACACCGCGCAGATGCGTGGCCTGCCCATCGTCAACGACGCGCTGGCGGTGAAGGCGGTGGGCTTCCGCCGCCATAACGAGCGCTGGCTCGGCGCGCTGGTGACGCCTTGGTTCCTGAACATCGTCCTGCTGCCCGGTGAAGGCGAAGACTGGTCGGAACTGGTGCCGGGCGCCAAGGAGCTGATCGAGTTCCCATCCGGCCGCTACGAATTTGTGCATGCCAACCGCAAGGGCGTCGGCGCCTACAAGGCCTGCTCCCTGTTCTCGCCGATGTTCGAGTTCGCCTCAATGCTCCAGGCGACTGAAACGGCCTCGGCGGCTCTGGTTTCCCTCTTCGACCCCTCCATCCGCGAAGACGGTGCCCAGACCGCCGAGATCCGTCGCCGGCGGGAAGAAGAACTGGCACCGCCGCCCGATCCCGTGCCGGCTCAGGCTGAGCCGGTGCGCCCGTCGCGCCGGGCGCTGCTCGGCATGGGGTCCGCAGAGGCCGCCGATGCATGAGATGGCGCTCTGCGAAAGCCTTCTTCAGGCGATGGAGGAGGCCGGGCGCGCGAACGGCTTCAGCCGCGTGACCAGGGTCCGGCTGGAGATCGGCCGCTTCGCCGGGGTGGAGGTGGAGGCGCTGCGCTTCGGCTTCGACGTGGTGACGCAGGGATCGCTGGCCGACGGGGCGGAACTGGTGGTGCTGGAGGTGCCCGGCCGCGGCTGGTGCTTCGACTGCAACGACACGGTGGATCTGGACGACCGACTGTCGCCCTGTCCACACTGCGGCGGCAGCCGGCTGCACCCGAATGGCGGCACCGAGATGACTATCAAGGACCTCGAGGTCGAATGAGGCAGGTCGAATGAAGAAGGACCTCGCGCGATGACCGATCCCGCCCGTCCCGGCATCCTGGTGGTGGATGACGAGCCGCGCTCCGTCGAGGTCATCGCCCGCCTGCTGGACGAGGAGTTCGAGGTCTTCACCGCCCTGTCGGCGGAGGAGGCCCTGCGCCTGCTGGAAACCGAATGGATCCAGGTCGTCTTCTCCGACCAGCGGATGCCGGAGGTCAGCGGCGTGGAGTTCCTGACCCAGGTGCGCGAACGCTGGCCCGACGTGGTGCGCATCGTCATCACCGGCTACATCGACCCCGAGGATATCATCGGCGCCATCAACACCGCCGGCATCCACCAATTCATCACCAAGCCCTGGCACCCCGACCATCTGCTGCTGACCGCCCGCAACGCCGCGAAGCTGTACCAGCTTCAGCGCGAGCATGACCGGCTGACCAGCGAGCTGAAGCTGCTGCCGCCGCTCGCCGAAACCCGCGTCGCGACCAAGCGCGAGCGGGTGCGGCAGTCCTACCGCTTCGACGGGCTGATCCGGGCCGAGGGCAGCCCGGTCGAGGAGGTCTGCCGGCAGGCGGAGCGGGTCGCCGGCTTCAACGTCCCGGTTCTGGTGCTGGGCGAGACCGGCACCGGCAAGGAACTGCTGGCCCGCGCAATCCATTACGGCAGTCCGCGTTCCGACCAGCCCTTCTACTGCGAGAATTGCGGTGCCATCCCGGACGAACTGCTGGAAAGCGAACTGTTCGGCCACAAGAAGGGCGCCTTCACCGGTGCCCACACCAACCGTGTCGGCTTGCTGGAGCAGGCGGACGGCGGCACCATCTTCCTGGACGAGATCGGCGACATCAGCCCGGCCTTTCAGGTCCGGCTGCTGCGCTTCCTGCAGGAAGGCGAGATCCGGCCGGTGGGATCGAACGAGACGCGGCGGGTCGATGTCCGCGTCGTCGCCGCCACCCACCGCGACCTGACCGCCGAGGTGAAGGCCGGCCGCTTCCGCGAGGATCTCTATTACCGGCTCAGCACGATGACGCTGACCATGCCGCCGCTGCGCGACCGGCCGGACGACATCCCGGTGCTGGCCCGCCACATCCTGGACCGGCTGTCCGTCGCCCATGGCAAGCCTGTCGCCGGCTTCGCCCCCGACACCATGGCCTGCCTGGAGACCTATGGCTGGCCCGGCAACGTGCGCGAGATGCAGAACGAGATCATGCGCATGCTGGTGCTGTGCGAGGGCGAGACGCTGGGGGCCGACCTGCTGTCCGACCATGTGCTGCGCGGTGCGGCGCTGAACGCCCGCCCGGCCTCGCCGGAGGATGGACCGCTGCCGCCGCTCGACCTGATCGGCCAGGGCGGGCCGCTGAAATCACGGATCGAGCGGCTGGAGGCCGGCATCCTGATGGAAACGCTGGTCCGCTGCCGCTGGAACAAGAGCAAGGCCGCCGACGAACTGGGCCTGTCGCGTATGGGCCTGCGCGCCAAGCTGGAGCGCTACGGAATCGAGCGCGGGCCGGCGCAGCGGCATTGATGCCGCGCTCTCCCTATCACCAAACCACAAGAACCCCGAGGAGCCGTTCGATATGTCGAAAACCACTCGTCTTGCCGTCCTCTCCGCGGCCATCGCCCTTGCCGCCACCCCGGCGCTGGCCCATCCCGGCCATCTCGCCGGGGCTGGCTTCCTCGACGGCGCCGCGCATCCGCTGGGTGGGCTCGACCACCTGATCGCCATGGTCACCGTCGGCGTCTATGGCGCGACCATCGGCGGACGCGCCGTGCTGGCGGTGCCGGGGGCGTTCCTGGCCGCCATGCTGGCCGGCGGCCTGTTCGCGCTCATGGGTGGCGAACTGCCGCTGGTCGAGCCGACCATCTACGCCTCCACCGTCGTGCTGGCGCTGCTGTGCGTCATGCCGATGTCGCGTAATGGCCTGATCGGCGTCGTCTTCGCCGCCGGTTTCGGCCTGTTCCATGGCTTCGCCCATGGGGCGGAGATGCCGGCCGAGGCCGCGGCGCTGGGTTATGCCGCCGGCTTCCTCGCCAGCACCGCCGGGCTGCATGCCATCGGTGTGGTGATTGGTTACGCGATCCATCGCCTGATCGGCCGGCCGGAAGAGGATGGCCAGACCGCCTGATCCCACCGGCAATTCTCCTTCCACCCCGGCCGTCGTTTCGGCCGGGGAGTTGCCAGCGGCAGAGGCCCCTGTCCCTTTGTGACCGTTGGTTTGCCCAATGTTCGTACTACGGCACGATTGTTGCCTATGGCCCGCGGAGAAGCGCACCGGATCCTCGCACGCCGGTGCCGCCCGACGGGAGAAAACAAACCGATGGCAACGCTGGAAACCTTCTACGAGGTGATGCGGCGGCAGGGGATCACACGCCGTTCGTTCCTGAAATACTGCTCGCTGACCGCGGCGGCGCTCGGCCTCGGGCCGGAACTGGTGCCGCAGATCGTCCACGCCATGGAAACCAAGCCGCGCACCCCGGTGCTGTGGCTGCACGGGCTGGAATGCACCTGCTGCTCCGAATCCTTCATCCGCTCGGCGCACCCGCTGGTGAAGGACGTGGTGCTGTCGATGATCTCGCTGGACTATGACGACACGCTGATGGCGTCGGCCGGCCATCATGCCGAGGCGATCCTCGACGAGGTGATGGAGAAGTACAAGGGCAACTACATCCTGGCGGTGGAGGGCAATCCGCCGCTGAACCAGGACGGCATGTCCTGCATCGTCGGCGGCAAGCCCTTCACCGATCAGCTGCGCAAGGTCGCCAAGGATGCCAAGGCGATCATCTCCTGGGGCTCCTGCGCGTCCTTCGGCTGCGTCCAGGCGGCGCGCCCGAACCCGACCCGCGCCACACCGGTGCATGAGGTCATCACCGACAAGCCGATCATCAAGGTTCCCGGCTGCCCGCCGATCGCCGAGGTGATGACCGGCGTCATCACCTACATGCTGACCTTCGACCGCATCCCGGAACTGGACCGCCAGGGCCGGCCGAAGATGTTCTACAGCCAGCGCATCCACGACAAATGCTATCGCCGGCCGCATTTCGACGCCGGCCAGTTCGTGGAGTCCTTCGATGACGAGGGCGCGCGCAAGGGCTATTGCCTCTACAAGGTCGGCTGCAAGGGTCCGACCACCTACAACGCCTGCTCCACCGTCCGCTGGAACGAAGGCACCAGTTTCCCCATCCAGTCCGGCCACGGCTGCATCGGCTGCTCGGAGGACGGCTTCTGGGACAAGGGGGCCTGGTACGCCCGCCAGTCCGACATCCTCCAGTTCGGGATCGAGGCCAACGCCGACCAGGTCGGCACCACCGCCGCCGTCGGCGTCGGCAGCATCATTGCCGCCCACGCGGCCGTCAGCGCCCTGAAGCGCGCGCAGCACAAGGGAGACGTCTGACCATGGGCATCGTCCAGACCCCGAACGGGTTCTCGCTCGACAATGGCGGCAAGCGCATCGTCGTCGATCCGGTCACCCGCATCGAAGGGCACATGCGCTGCGAGGTGAACGTCGACAGCGACAACATCATCCGCAACGCGGTGTCGACCGGCACGATGTGGCGTGGCCTCGAGGTGATCCTGAAGGGCCGCGACCCGCGCGACGCCTGGGCCTTCGTCGAGCGCATCTGCGGCGTCTGCACCGGCTGCCACGCGCTGACCTCGGTCCGCGCGGTGGAGGATGCGCTGCAGATCCGCATCCCGAAGAACGCCCACCTGATCCGCGAGATCATGGCGAAGACGCTGCAGGTCCATGACCATATCGTCCATTTCTATCACCTGCACGCGTTGGACTGGGTCAATCCGGTCAACGCGCTGAAGGCCGATCCGCAGGCGACCTCAGCACTGCAGCAGGCGGTCTCGCCGCGCCATGCCAAGTCCAGCCCCGGCTATTTTCGCGACGTCCAGACCCGCCTGAAGAAGTTCGTGGAGAGCGGCCAGCTCGGCATCTTCAAGAACGGCTATTGGGACAACCCGGCCTACAAGCTGTCGCCGGAAGCCGACCTGATGGCGGTGACCCATTATCTGGAGGCGCTGGACCTTCAAAAGGACATCGTCAAGATCCACACCATCCTGGGCGGCAAGAACCCGCACCCGAATTACATGGTCGGCGGCGTTCCCTGCGCCATCAACATGGACGGCACCGGGTCGTCGGGCGCGCCGCTGAACATGGAGCGGCTGAACTTCATCCGCGCCCGCATCCAGGAGGCCACGGCCTTCGTCGAGAACGTCTATCTGCCGGATGTGCTCGCCATCGCCAGCTTCTACAAGGACTGGCTCTATGGCGGCGGGCTGTCGGCGACCAACGTCATGGACTATGGCGACTACGAGAAGGTGCCGTACGACCATTCGACCTGCCAGCTGCCGGGCGGCGTCATCCTGAACGGCAACTGGAACGAAGTCCATCCCATCGACCCGCGCGACCCGGCGCAGGTGCAGGAGTTCGTCGCCCACAGCTGGTACCATTATGAGGACGAGAGCAAGGGCCTGCACCCGTGGGACGGCGTGACCCAGGCCAAGTTCGAACTCGGCGCCAACACCAAGGGCACCCGCACCGACATCAAGGAGTTGGACGAGGCCGCCAAGTACTCCTGGATCAAGGCCCCGCGCTGGCGCGGCCACGCGGTGGAGGTCGGCCCCCTGCCCCGCTACATCCTGGCCTATGCCCAGGGCGTCGGTTATGTGAAGGACCAGATCACCGAATCGCTGGGCGCCTTCAACAAGCTGGCCGGCACCAGCTTCACGCCGCAGCAGGCGCTGCCGACCACCATCGGCCGCACGCTGGCCCGCGCGCTGGAATGCCAGTACTGCTGCACCATGATGATGGACGACTGGAACGCCCTGATCGCCAACATCAAGGCCGGCGACACGGCCACCGCCAATGTCGAGAAGTGGGACCCGAAGACCTGGCCGAAGGAAGCCAAGGGCGTCGGCACCGTCGCCGCCCCGCGCGGCGGGCTCGGCCATTGGATCAAGATCAAGGACGGCAAGATCGACAATTACCAGTGCGTCGTGCCGACGACCTGGAACGGCAGCCCGCGCGATCCCAAGGGCAACATCGGCGCCTTCGAGGCCTCGCTGCTGAACACGCCGATGGCCCGCCCGGACGAGCCGGTGGAGATCCTGCGCACCCTGCACAGCTTCGACCCGTGCCTTGCCTGCTCCACCCACGTCATGGCGCCGGACGGCGCCGAACTGGCCCGCGTCACCGTGCGCTGACCGGCAACCGAAGAGGATTACGTCATGGCTCCTCTCGACGACGCGAAGCCGGTCGCGACACCGGACGAGGACGGGACGGCCGCTCCGGCGGCCGGCCGCTTCCTGAAGGCGATCTATGTGTACGAGGTGCCGGTGCGGGTCTGGCACTGGGTCAACGCGCTGGCGATCATGGTGCTGTCGGTCACCGGCTACCTGATCGCCAACCCGCTGCCGACCATGCCGGGCGAGGCCAGCGCCAATTTCCTGATGGGCTACATCCGCTTCGTCCATTTCGCGGCGGCCTACATCTTCGCCGTCGGCTTCGTCGGCCGGCTCTATTGGGCCTTCGCCGGCAACCACCATGCGCGGCAGCTGTTCCGCTTCCCCTTCTGGGACCGCCATTGGTGGGGGGAGTTGTTCCTGGAGGCCCGCTGGTACCTGTTCCTGGAACGCAAACCGAAGCTGTATGTCGGCCACAACCCGCTGGCGCAGTTCGCCATGTTCTGGGCGATCGCCGTCGGCAGCGTCTTCATGATCGTCACCGGCTTCGCGCTCTACAGCGAGGGCGCCGGCCAGAGCAGCTGGCAGGACACGCTGTTCGGCTGGGTCATCCCGCTGTTCGGCCAGAGCATGGACGTCCACACCTGGCACCATCTGGGCATGTGGGCGATCCTGCTGTTCGTGATCGTCCACGTCTATGCCGCGGTGCGCGAGGACATCATGTCCCGCCAGTCGATCATCTCCACCATGATCAGCGGCGTCCGCACCTTCAAGGACACCGAGGCCCCGGCGGACGAGGAGCATGAGCGACCGGTGAAGAAGGCGGCGCGGGCGGGATAGGATTCCTCCACCAGCACGCCACACCCGTTGAAAACCTTGATTTGTTCCGCATGTGTTCCCATATCTGGGAGGTTCCGAAACAACGGAGTCTCCCAGATCAGCGCCGCCCTCTCACGAGTGCGGCCGGAGGACGTCATGCCCTATTTTCCGACCATTGACCTGACCCCGCAGGTGAAGATGTTGCTGGCGCGCGGGGCGCTGACGCTGAACCCCGGCCAGTGGGTGCGGGGCGAGAAGGGGCGCGGGCGGTTCCTGCGCACCGATCCGCGCACCGGCACCACCTACGTCAGTTGGCTGCGGCCCGGCGACGATTGGGAAACCGCGTCGCAGCGCTTCCACCGCGCCTGCCGCAAGGGGTACATCGGCAAGTATCGCGGCCTGTACGAGTTCGACAAGGCCAACCGAACCGCCGAAATCGCACCGCGCCGTGAAAAGATCCGGGCGCCGGTGCAGATGCCGCTGTTCGGCTACAAGGCGAAGGATGCCGTCCATGCCTGACCGAGGCTGAGCCCGCCGTCATTGGCGGGTGCCAGCCGCGGCAGCAGCGCCTCCACCGCGGCGGAACGGAAACCTGCCACCAGTTCCTCTGCAAGCACCGCGTTCATCAGGCAGCCGCCGGACAACACCACCCGGCGGAATCCGTGGGAACGCAGTGCCGGCAGCGTCCAATCCACCAGCGCCGCGGCCAGCGTGCCGTGGAACAGTTCCGCCCCCTCCGCCGCGTCGGCAACGGACAGCAAGCGCTCCAGCAGGGGCGTCATGTCAAGCTCGCCGCTCTCGATCCGCCACGCGCCCTCCGCCACCCGTGGCCGGCGCACCAGCGATTCCAGCGCCATCGGCGCCTCGCCCTCGAAACCAGCAACGGCGCGGACGCCCAGTAGCCCGCAGGCGGCGTCGAACCAGCGCCCGCAGGAACTGGTCAGCGGCGCGTTGATGCCGCGCTCGATCATTCGCCGCACGCCCTCGGCCGGGCCATGGCCGGCGAAGCGGGGGACGATCTCGTCGGCGCGGCCCATGCGCACCAGGGCGGATGCCGCCATCCGCCAGGGCTGGCGGGCCGCGACGTCGCCGCCGGGCTGGGCGAGCGGAGCGAGACTGCCGAGCCGCTCGGCCCGCAGCCCGTCGACCAACAGCATCTCCCCACCCCAGGACCCGCCGCCCTCCCCCAGCCCCAAGCCGTCCAGCGCAAGGCCCAGCGCCGGCCCCTCCACACGGTGTTCGGCCATTACGGCGGCGACATGGGCGTGATGGTGTTGAACCGCGATGGCGGGCAGGCCGCTCATCTCGGCGAAGCGGGTGGACTGGAAATCCGGGTGCTTGTCATGGGCAACCGCCACCGGCTCCACACCCAGGATGTGCAGCAGATGGGCGACCGTCTCCTCCAGGAAGCCCAGCGTCGCGGCATTGTCGAGGTCACCGATGTGCTGGGACAGGAAGGCCTCATCGCCGCGGGTGACGCAGACCGTCGCCTTCAGATGGCCGCCGACCGCCAGGATCGGCGGCACCGGGCGGGCCAGACGGATCGGCTCCGGCACATGGCCACGGCCCCGGCGCAGGAATGCGGTCGCGCCGGCCAGCTTGCGCACCACGCTGTCGTCGGCGCGGATGACGATGTCGCGGTCGTGATCGACAATCAGGTCGGCGATACCGTCCAGCCTCTCCCGCGCTTCGTCGTTGCCGATGGCCAGCGGCTCGCCGCCGGGATTGGCGGAGGTCATGACCAGCGTCAGGTCCTGCGGTTCGCCCAGCCAGCGGGTGCCGTCGGGGCGGCCGGCCGCCTCGTGGAACAGCAGGTAATGCAGCGGCGTGTAGGGCAGCATCACGCCCAGCCATGCCAGACCGGGGGCGATGTCGGGCGCGAGATCCGGCGCGTCGTCCCGCCGGCGCAGCAGGACGATGGGGCGCGCCACGCCCTCCAGCACGGCACGTTCGTCGGCATCCATGCAGACATGCCGGGCGGCGGACCCCGCATTGGCGACCATCAGGGCGAAGGGCTTGCCGTTGCGCTGCTTGACCCGACGCAGCCGCTCCACCGCATCCGCCCGCGTGGCGTCGCAGGCGAGGTGGAAACCGCCCAGCCCCTTGATGGCAACGATCCTGCCATCCCGCAGGGCAGCGAGGATGTCCTCCGGAGGGTGCGACAGCCGGGGACCGCAGGCCGGGCAGGCCGTCGGTTGGGCATGGAACCGGCGGTCGGCCGGATCCTGGTACTCCGACCGGCAGTCCGGGCAAAGCGGGAAACCGGCCATGGCCGTCTGCGGTCGGTCATAGGGGAGCCGCCGGGTGATGGTGTAGCGCGGACCGCAATGGGTGCAGTTCAGGAAAGCGTAGCGATAACGGCGGTCGGCAGGATCGAACAACTCGGCGAGGCAGGCCGGGCAAACCGCGGCGTCTGGTCCAATGCCGGTGGCGACGGCGCCCGCTGATTCACTGTGGTGGATGGAAAAGGAGACCTCGCCTGGAAGCGAGACGATGGCTTCGCACTCCACGGCATCGATGCGGGCCAACGGCGGTGCCTCCGCCGTCAGGGCGGCGACCAGATCGGCGGCGGCGGTCCCCTGCACTTCGATCAGCACGCCCTGCGGGTCGTTCAGAACCCAGCCGGTCAGGCCGAAACGTCGGGCAAGCGCATGGACATGCGGGCGGAATCCCACCCCCTGCACCCGTCCCCGCACACGGATGCGCAACCGTTTGTCGTCGTAGGGCATGAAGGCCTGTCGGATGATCTTCGGCTGCGCCGAACTCCCTCATCCTAACCTTTCCCCCGCCGACAGCAAGCTGCCGCCGGGGGAGAAAGGGATTTCGCAACGATCCCGGCGGTCACCGGTTGACAGGGGGTACATGCGGAACCGGAACGGAGACGCCGTCATGAGCGCAAGCAAGCACGACAAGACCGACAAGCCCACCGACGCCGACCTGAAGAACAATCCGCAGATCGGCGGGACCAAGGGCGCCCGCGCCGCCGGGATGACGGCGGACGACATGGATCTGGCCCAGGGCGAAAGCACCTTCGAGGGCGACGTCGAGAACCAGACCAACAACAAGGGCGGGGTCGACAAGCCATTCCGCGACACTGCCCCGCTCAAGCCGCGTCAGGCTTAGCGGAAGGGTCTTTTAAAGATGACAGGGGGTGGCGCTCATAGGAGCGCCACCCCCTGTCATTTCTGTCAAGACAGGATCGGCAGGGTTGCCGTGCCTGCGGCAATCTGTTACGTCTGGGCCATGCTGCACCGCGTCACGCCGCCTTAACGGCCTGCTCACCGCATTGACATGAAGCCCGACGGCCCCTTTCCGGGCCGATCGCCGCTTCGCAGCCATTCCATTCTTCCGATTCCAATTCCCACGATACGACACGCCGCCCAGCCTGTGCCGGGTCCGGCGTCGGCCGTCTTCGTGCGCCTCAAGCTTGCGAGATCCATGACCATCGATTTGCAACGACTTCGTCAGGAGTGGTTCGGCAACACGCGCGGCGACCTGCTGTCCGGGCTTGTCGTCGCCCTTGCCCTGATCCCGGAGGCCATCGCCTTCTCCATCATCGCCGGCGTCGATCCAAAGATCGGACTTTACGCCTCCTTCGCCATCGCCATGACCATCGCCATCGTCGGCGGCCGGCCGGGCATGATCTCCGCCGCCACGGCTGCTACGGCCGTGCTGATGGTCACGCTGGTCAAGGACCACGGGCTGCAATATCTGCTGGCCGCCACCGTCCTGGCCGGAGTGCTGCAGATCGGTGCCGGATTCCTGCGGCTGGGGGCACTGATGCGCTTCGTATCGAAATCGGTGATGACCGGCTTCGTCAACGCGCTCGCCATCCTGATCTTCCTGGCGCAGCTGCCGGAGCTGGTGGGCGTGCCGACCGTCACCTACGCGCTGGTCGCGGCCGGGCTGGCGATCATCTACCTGCTGCCGCGTTTGACCAAAGCGGTGCCGTCGGCGCTGGTCAGCATCCTGGTCCTGACCGCGGTCACCATCGGCTTCGGCATCGACGTGCGCACCGTCGGCGACATGGGCGAGCTGCCCAGCACCCTGCCGGTCTTCCTGCTGCCCGACATTCCGCTGACGCTGGAAACGCTGCGCATCATCCTGCCCTATTCCGCCGGCATCGCCGTGGTCGGGCTGCTGGAATCGCTGATGACCGCAGCCATCGTCGACGACATGACCGACACCGGCAGCGACAAGAATCGCGAATGCGTCGGCCAGGGCGTCGCCAACATGGTTTCCGGCTTTCTCGGCGGCATGGCCGGCTGCGCGATGATCGGCCAGTCGGTCATCAATGTGAAGTCGGGCGGCCGGGGCCGGCTGTCGACCTTCTGCGCCGGGTTGTTCCTGCTGTTCCTGATCGTCGTGCTGGGCGATTGGGTGAAGCGGATCCCGATGGCCGCCCTGGTGGCGGTGATGATCATGGTGTCGGTCGGCACCTTCAACTGGCGGTCGTTCCAGACGCTGGTAACCCACCCGCGCAGCTCCAGCGCGGTCATGCTGGCAACGGTGATCGGCGTGGTCTTCACCCACAACCTAGCCATCGGCGTGCTGATCGGCGTGCTGCTGTCCGGCATCTTCTTCGCCGGCAAGGTCGCCCGGCTGTTCCGCGTCACCTCCACCCTGTCGGAGGATGGCCGCACCCGGACCTATCTGGTGGAGGGGCAGCTGTTCTTCGCCTCCGCCGACGATTTCTCCGCCGCCTTCGATGTGCGGGAGAAGCTGGACGCCGTCGTTATCGACGTGTCCCGCGCCCATATCTGGGACATCTCCAGCGTTGCGGCGCTGGACGGCGTGGTGCTGAAGTTCCGCCGCGCCGGGGCGGAGGTGCGGCTGGTCGGCCTGAATGCGGCGAGCGAGACCATCGTCGACCGGCTGGCGATCCACGACAAGCCGGGCGCGGAGGAACGGGCATTGGCCCACTGACGAACCTCTACCAGCGGCCTTTTACCAGGGGTTGCCGGTCGACGGACATCATTCTTGTCAAAGTGCGCCCGTGCGCCCGAAAGTCGATAGACTTTTGAGCAGGCGGGCGCCGACGCAACGGGTGCACAATATTCCTGTTGTCTGATATGGCGGGGTCACCGCCCCGCCCGTGGTTTTGCCCGACGGCAGCATGCAGGAGGCAGGATGTCACCCGATCCGCGGCTGTTGTCGGTCGCAACCGCGTTACCGCCCCACCGATTCGAACAGACTGAAACGCTGACCGTCGCCCGGTCGGTGTTCGCCCATCACCTACGCGATTTCGACCGGCTGGCCCCGGTCTTCGCCAACACCGGCATCCGCACCCGCCACGCCGCCTGCCCATTGTCCTGGTATCTGGAGCCGCATGGCTGGGCCGAACGTGCCGCCGTGTTCGAACGGGTGGCGCTGGACCTGCTGGAAGAGGCCGCGGGCAAGGCGCTGTCCGCCGCCGGCCTGCGCCCCGCCAATGTCGACGTCATCGTCTGCGCCACCACCACCGGCATCGCCACCCCCAGCCTGGAGGCGCTGCTGCTCGACCGCATGGGCTTCCGGCCCGACACGGTGCGGCTGCCGGTCTTCGGGCTGGGCTGTGCCGGCGGTGCATTGGGGCTGGCACGGGCCGGCATGATGGCGCGTGCCATGCCCGGCCGCACAATCCTGTTCCTGGTGGTCGAGCTGTGCACCCTGTCGCACCGGCCGGAAGAGGCCACCCCCACCAATGTCGTCGCCAGCGCGCTGTTCGCCGACGGTGCCGCCGCCGCACTTCTGCGGACCCCGGCGACCGATGACGACGCCCCCGGTCCGCGCTTCGTCGACAGTGCCGAGCACACCTGGCCCGGCACGCGGCGGATCATGGGCTGGCGCATTGAGGACGAGGGCTTCGGCGTCGTCTTCAGCCAGGACATCCCGCGCCTGATCCGCGACAGGCTCCCCCCGGTGATCGACGGTTTCCTGACCGGCCGCGGCATGTCCCGCGCCGATCTGGCCGGGGTGATCTGCCACACCGGCGGCGCCAAGGTCCTGCAGGCGTTGACGGAGGTGCTGGATCCCGCCATCGCCGGCATGGAGGAGTCCTGGGCGGTGCTTGGCGACTGCGGCAACATGTCGGCCGCCAGCGTGATGTTCGTTCTGGACCGGCGGATGCGCAGCGGGGCGACCGGGCCGCATCTGATGCTGGCGCTCGGCCCCGGCTTCACCGCCGGCCTCACCCTGCTGGATCTGTGACCATGGACGCAATCGGCTGGCCGCAGGTCATCCTGCTGGCGGTGGCGGCGCAACGGCTGCTGGAACTGGTGATCGCACGCCGCAACACCGCCCGGCTGCTGGCCGACGGCGCGCGGGAGGTCGGGGCGGCGCATTACCCGCTGTTCGTCGCGCTGCATGCCGGCTGGCTGCTGGCCCTGTTCGTCATGGTGCCGGCCGACGCGCCGGTGAATGGCTGGCTGCTGGCGCTGTTCCTGCTGCTCCAGGCCGGACGGGTCTGGGTGATCGCCACGCTTGGCCGGTTCTGGACGACGCGGATCATCACGCTGGACGGCGCGCCGCTGGTCCGCCGCGGCCCTTTCCGCTGGATCCGGCACCCCAACTACCTCGTGGTGGCGGGGGAGCTTGCTGTGCTGCCGCTGGTGTTCGGCGAGGTCTGGATCGCCATCGCCGCCACGCTGCTGAACATCCCCCTGACCCTGCACCGCATCCGGGTGGAAGAGGGAGCGCTAAAGGGACGGGACGGAACCGGGGGCGGTGCCGCGAGTTGGACAGGATGGAGCGGCAGACGTCCACCCCCCCGGCCAACCCCCCGGCCAACCCCTGACCGCTTCTGAGGCGCAATAAGAACAGGACCATCGCCATGTACCCGACCAACGGCCTCCCCCACTCCCCTGTCGTCTGCATCACCGGCGCATCCGCCGGCGTCGGCCGCGCCACTGCGCTGGCCTTCGCCGCCTACCGCCAAGCGTCCATCGGCCTGATCGCCCGTTCGTCCGAGGCGCTGGAGGAGGTGAAGGCGGAGGTCGAACGGCTGGGCGGCCGGGCGCTGGTCCTGCCGCTGGACGTCGCCGATCCGGACGCGCTGGATGCCGCCGCCGACCGGGTGGAGGAGGCTTTCGGCCCCATCGACGCCTGGATCAACGTGGCGATGGTGACCGTCTTCGGCCCGGTGCATGCCGTGACGCCGAAGGAACTGAAGCGGGTGACAGAGGTGACCTATCTCGGCTCCGCCTACGGCATCCAGACGGCGCTGCGCCGGATGCGGCCGCGCAATGCCGGAACAATCCTGCAGGTCGGCTCGGCGCTGGCCTACCGGTCGATTCCGCTGCAGTCGGCCTATTGCGCGGCCAAGCATGCGATCACCGGCTTCATCGACAGCCTGCATTCCGAGCTGATCCACGAGGACAGCGCGGTCAGGCTGACCACCGTGCATCTGCCGGCGGTCAACACGCCGCAGTTCGATTGGGCGCGCAGCCACATGCCCCGCCGGGCACGGCCGATGGGCACCATCTTCCAGCCGGAGGACATCGCCCGCGCCATCCTGCACGCTGCCGAGAATCCCCGGCGCGAATATTGGCTGGGCTGGTCGGCGATGCAGGCGATCCTGGGCAACTTCATGGCGCCGGCCTTCGCCGACCGCTACCTCGCCAACAACGCCGTGGACGGCCAGATGACGGAGGAGCGCGAGACGCCCGGCCGGCCCGACAACCTGTTCCACCCCGTCGACGGGCTGCACCGCACCCGCGGGCGCTTCGGCCTGCCGCACAACACGTTGCGGCTGGAGGCACCAAGCGCCGCCGCCCGCGGCGTCGCGGTGGCGGCCGGCTTCCTCTTGGCGGGCGGCCTGGGCTTCGCCATGAGCCGGATGACCCCGCGCCTGCGCTAGGCGGTCGGCCATTGATGTGGCAAGGGCCGGTTTCCGCGATCCGCGGGCCGGCCCCTTTTCTTGCGAAAACAGTTCGGCGTCGATGGTGGTGGAATGCGAACATTCCGCCCGAAACGCTATTGCCAACAGGCATCATGCATACTACCATACCAGTGACTGAACAAGCTGGTTATCGGCCATCCCCTTCCCTGCTGGACCGCCCCTTGACTTGGGGCGTTCGCCGGTGTCCCGGCGGCGGGCCGAACACGCACCAGTCGAATGCCGGCCGTCGGTCGCCGGCGGTCCATATTGCTGGGAGGAAAAGGAATGTCTGTCATGGCGAACGCCGTGCGTACGGCGCTGTTCGGCGCGGTGGTGTCCCTGGTCTCGTTCGGTGCCTCGGCGGCCGACTATACGCTCAGTGTCAACACGGCGCTGTCGCAGCAGGATCCGCTCTATAAAGGCCTGGAGGAATTCAAGGCAAATGTAGAGAAGCGGTCGGCCGGCAAGATGGCCGTCCGCCTGTTCCCCGCCTCGCAGCTGGGCAAGGACGAGGATCTGCTTGAACAGGCCCGCGCCGGCGCCCCCGTCGCGGTGGTGGTGGACGGCGGCCGGCTTGCCGTGTTCGTCAAGGAGTTCGGCGTGCTGGGCGCTCCCTATATCGCCCAGGGCTATGGCGGCATCCGCAAGGTCGTGACCTCCCCGATGTTCGAGGAGTGGGTGCAGAAGCTGCGCAAGGCTTCCGGCCATCAGGTGCTGTCCTTCAACTGGTGGCAGGGCGAGCGCCACATGCTGACCAACAAGCCGGTGAAGGTGCCGGCCGACCTGAACGGCGTGCGCGTCCGCACGCCGGGTGCGCCGGTGTGGATGGAGACCATCCGCGCCATGGGCGCCACCCCGACGCCGCTGCCCTGGTCGGAGGTCTACACCGCCATGCAGCAGCAGGTGATCGATGGCGCCGAAGCGCAGGATCCCGCCATCTACGGCTCGCGCCTGTACGAGGTGGCGAAGTACCTGACCAAGACCGGCCACATCAACCTGATCACCGGCATCGTCACCAGCGCCGCCTGGTTCGACAGCCTGCCGAAGGACATGCAGACGATCCTGCGTGAGGAGTCGCTGAAGGCCGGCGACGATGCGTCGAAGGCGACCGAGGCGTCGCTGGCCGATTTCGAAAAGCAGATGACGGAGAAGGGCATGCAGGTCGTCGACATCGACGTCACGCCCTTCCGCACCGCCACCGCGTCCGTCTATGAGAAGCTCGGCTATGGCGAGCTGCACAAGCAGGTCGACGCGCTGCTGAAGCAGTGACCGGCCGGCTTTTCCCGTCGTGACCGGAGCGGGGCCGCCTTTGCCGGGCTGCCCCGCTCCCCTCCCACAACCGACGCCCGCACCCTACGCCCACTGCCATCCCGCACCACCGGCGCACGCCCGCGGGCCGGACCGGAGCACCCCCTTGCGATGAAATCCCTTTACGTCAAGGCGGAGACGGTGCTGGCGACCACGCTGCTCGCCGTCATCGTCCTGCTGGTCTTCGTGGCCGGCATCAGCCGCTGGTTCGGCTATCCCCTGGTCTGGTCGGTGGACGTCGCGCAGCTGCTGTTCGCCTGGGCCAGCTTCCTCGGCGCCGACCTCGCGCTGCGCAAGCATGCCCATATCGGCATCGACTACATCGTCAAGCGCCTGCCGGCGCGCGTGCGCGCCATCCTGGACATCCTGCTGGCTCTGCTGGTGCTGGCATTCCTGCTGACCATGGCGGTCAAGGGCTATCAGCTGACGATGCTCAACCTGGAACGCCAGTTCGGTGACAGCGGCATCAGCTATGCCTTCGTCACCTCGGCGGTGCCGGTCGGCTGCCTGCTGTTGTCCTTCACCCTGCTGGGGCAGACGGTGGCCGCCATCGGCCGGCTCCGCCACACCCCACGCCCGATCTTCAACACGCCGTCGGACGTTCCGGCGGCAGAGGAGGTGATGCCGTGATCCTGCTCGCCCTCACCTTCTTCGTCCTGATGGCGCTGGGCGTTCCCATCGCCTTCGCCATCGGCATGGCCGGCTTCACCTTCTTCCTGACCAACGGCATCATCCCGGTGTCGATCGGGGTTCAGCAGGTCGCCACCGCGTCGCAGAGCTTCCCGCTGCTGGCCGTTCCGTTCTTCGTGCTGGCCGGTCACATGATGAACCGGACCGGCATCACCCACCGGCTGATCGGCTGTTCCAACGTGCTGGTCTCGTGGATGTCCGGCGGGCTGGCGCAGGTCTGCATCGTGCTGTCCACCCTGATGGGCGGCGTGTCCGGCTCCGCCGTCGCCGACGCGGCGATGGAGGCGCGCATCCTGGGCCCGGACCTGATCCGCAGCGGCTATTCCAAGGGCTTCACCTCGGCCGTCATCGCGGTGGGATCGCTCATCACCGCGACCATCCCGCCCAGCCTCGGCCTGATCCTGTACGGCTTCGTCGGCAACGTCTCCATCGGACGGCTGTTCCTGGCCGGCATCGTTCCCGGCTTCCTGATGATGGCCGTGCTGATGGTCACCGTCTGGTGGATCGCGCGGCGCCGCGGCTATGGCGCCGCCACCACCCAGCGGCCGACCGGCAAGGCGATGTGGGAGGCGGTGGTCCACGCCAAATGGGCGCTGCTGTTCCCGGTCGCGCTGCTGGTCGCCATCCGCGGCGGCCTGTTCACCCCGTCGGAAGTCGGCGCCTTCGCCGTCATCTATGCCGGCGTCATCGGCTTCTTCGTGCACAAGGAACTGACTCTGCGCGACATGGTGGACGCGCTGGTGGAGGCGGTGACGGACACCGGGCTGATCCTGCTGATCATCCTGTTCTCCGGCATGGTCGGCTACGCCATCGTCTTCGAACAGGCGCCGCAGAGCATCGCCGCCGCCATGACCGGCCTGACGCGGGAGCCGGCGCTGGTCGTCACCCTGATCCTGATCTTCCTGTTCGTCGCCGGCCTGTTCATCGAAAGCACGGTGCTGGTGCTGCTGCTGACGCCGATCTTCCTGCCGATCGTCCAGCCGCTGGGCGTCGATCCGGTGCATTTCGGCATCCTGATGATGACCATCGTCACGCTGGGCTCGATGACCCCGCCGGTGGGGGTAGCGATGTACACGGTGTGCAGCCTGCTGGACTGCCCGGTCGAGGAATACATCGTCGAATCCATCCCCTTCGTCCTGGCCGTGGTGGCGCTGGTCACGGTGATGCTGCTGTGGCCCGGCCTGGTGCTGTTCGTGCCGAATGCGCTGATGTGAACACCCCGGTGAATGTCACAGCGGAGAAGTCGGAAATCCGACTTGCAGCCTCCGTAAGGCCGCCTATATACGGTCTCGTACGTCAACAACTGAAAGGAGGTGATCTCGTGTCTCATTGTCCGTCTCACTCGTCGTCGAGCGCCAAGGCCGAGGTCTCTTTCTTCGCGGAAGGGATTTCGGTCCGCTAAGGACTGCGCCGTGGTGTCGACGACACACGGATTGACAATGGAAGGGCTGCCGGAAACGGCGGCCCTTCTTTGTATTTGGGCATAGCGGATGCATCTGCTCGCCAGCCTCCATTCCGACCATTGACGCCACGCGGCGGCATGGTCACGCTGCCCCGCGTCAGGGAAGGCGAGGGATGAGGATGCACGGCGAATTGGGACCGGCGGACTGATGGCAGAACCGGAAGCCGACGATCGGCCTTCACCCGACGCCCTGCTGGAGGAGGCGAACCGCGAGCGGCGTGGGCGGCTGAAGATTTTCCTCGGCGCGGCACCCGGTGTCGGCAAGACCTATGCGATGCTGGAGGACGCCCGCGCCCGTCGGCGCGACGGCACGGACGTGGTCGTCGGCGTGGTCGAGACGCATGGACGGCGCGACACCGAAGCCCTGCTGGACGGGTTGGAGGTACTGCCGCGACGGCGGATCGAGTATCGCGGGCGACCCTTCCAGGAGATGGACCTGGACGCGATCCTGGCCCGCCGTCCGAAGCTGGTTCTGGTGGACGAGCTGGCCCACACCAACATCCCCGGCAGCCGCCACGTCAAGCGCTGGCAGGATGTGGACGAGATCCTCGACGCCGGGATCGACGTCTTCTCGACGCTGAACGTCCAGCATCTGGAAAGCCTGAACGACGTCGTCGAACGCATCGCCGGGATCAAGGTGCGCGAGACGCTGCCCGACGGCGTGCTGCAGCGGGCCGACGAGATTGCGCTGATCGATCTACCGCCGCAGGAACTGATCCGGCGCCTGCAGGAGGGCAAGGTCTATGTGCCCGAACAGGCCAAGCGCGCGGCCGACCATTTCTTCTCCCCCGGCACGCTGACCGCGCTGCGCGAGATGGCGCTACGGCAGGCGGCGGAGCGGGTGGACGCGCAGATGCTGCGCTACATGCGCGCCCACGCCATCGCCGGCCCCTGGCCGACGCGCGAGCGCATCCTGGTGTGCATCGGTGACGGGCCACAGGCCCTGCGGCTGGTGCGCACCGCCAAGCGGGCTGCGGAACGGCGGGATGCGCCCTGGGTGGCGCTGTATGTCGAGACGCACCGCGACCATGCCTTGTCGGAAGAGGACAAGGACTGCATCGCCCAGGCCCTGCGGCTGGCCGAACAGCTGGGTGGCGAGACGGCGGTGGTCCAGGGCGAGCGGGCGGCGGCGGAGATCCTGGCCTTCGCCCGCGCCCGCAACGTCAGCCAGATCATTGTCGGCCGCGCCCACCCCAAGAGCCGCCTGCGCGCGCTGCACCAGTCGGTGACCACCGACCTGCTGGCCCGCAACGAGAATTTCGACGTGATGGTGGTGGCCGGCGAGGACGAGCGGCCGGCGCGCAGCCTCGACACCAGGGCGCCTTCCCCCGCCTTCGACTGGCTGGCCTATGGCATGGCGACGCTGACCGTCGCGGCGGCGACGGCCTTGGGGCTGCTGATCGACGTCTGGCTGCCGCTGCCCAACATCTCGGTCGCCTATCTGATCGGCGTGCTGCTGGTGGCGATCCGCCATGGTCTGGCGCCGTCGATCTACGCCTCGGTGCTGAGCTTCCTCGCCTTCAACTTCCTGTTCACCGAGCCGAAATACACCTTCGCCATCACCGACGTGCAGAACATCATGACGGTGTTCTTCTTCCTGGTGGCGGCGGTCATCACCTCCAACCTCGCCGCCCGCGTTCGCGCCCAGGTGGAGGCGACGCGGCTCAGCGCCCGGCGCACCGCCAACCTCTACGACTTCAACCGCCGCATCTCGGCGGCGGTCGGGCTGGACGACGTGCTGTGGGCGGTGGTGCATCACGTCGCCGCCACCATGAACGGCCGCTCTCTCGTACTTCTGCCGCGCGACGGTCGGCTGGAGGTCGCCGCCGGCTATCCGCCCGAGGATACGCTGGACGAGAAGTCGATGGCGGCGGCGCGCTGGTCGTGGGAGAACGGCAAGACCGCCGGCCGTGGCTCCACCACCCTGCCCGCCGCCGACTGGCTGTTCCTGCCGCTGCGCACCGGGCGGGGGCCGATGGGGGTGTTGGGCGTCCAGATGACGGAGGGGCAACAGCTGCTCTCGCCGGAACAGGGGCGGCTGCTCGACACGCTGGCCGATCAGGCGGCGGTCGCCATCGAACGCACGGCGCTGGTCGCCGACATCGAGACGGCGCGCGTCGCGGCGGAAACGGAGCGGCTGCGCTCCGCCCTGCTGTCGTCGCTGTCGCACGATCTGCGCACGCCGCTGGTCTCCATCCTGGGGGCGTCGTCCAGCCTGACAAGCTATGGCGAGGCGCTGGCCCCGGCCGAACGGTCGGAGCTGGTTCAGACCATCCAGGAGGAGGCGGAGCGGCTGAACCGCTTCGTGCAGAACCTGCTGGACATGACGCGGATCGGATCGGGCACGTTGAAGCCGCGCACCGACTGGGTCGATCTGGCCGACGTGATCGCGGCGGCGCTAGACCGGGCGAAGCGGATGCTGGAGGGCCGCCCGGTGCGGCTGGAACTGGAGCCGGGACTGCCGTTTCTGCGGCTCGACCCCGTGCTGATGGGGCAGGTGTTCTTCAACCTGATCGACAACGCCTGCAAATATTCGCCCAACGGCAGCCCTATCGTCGTCCGGGCGAAGCGCAGCGGGGCCGAGGCGCTGATCGAGCTGTGCGACCAGGGGCCGGGCATTCCGGAGGCCGACCGCGAGCGCATCTTCGACATGTTCTACCGGGTGGAGGCGGGCGACGCCCAGTCGGCAGGGACCGGCCTTGGCCTTGCCATCTGCCGTGGTATCGTGGAGGCACATGGCGGCAGCATCCGGGCGCTGCCCGGCCGCCATGGCCCCGGCACCTGCATCGCCATCCTGCTGCCGGTTCCGGCCGGGCCGGAGATCGCCGACATGGAGGGAGACAGCACGCGTGGCGAATAGTCCGGCGGCGAAGATTCTGGTGATCGATGACGAGCCGCAGATCCGCAAGTTCCTGCGCATCAGCCTGTCGGCCAACGGCTATGAGGTGGTGGAGGCGGAAACCGGGCGCGACGGTGTCGAGGCTTGCGCGCGGCATCGTCCGGATCTGGTGATCCTCGACCTCGGATTGCCAGACCTCGACGGGCAGGAGGTCATCAGCGCGGTGCGGCAGACCTCGCTGGTGCCGATCATCGTGCTGTCGGTGCGGGCCCAGGAGTACGACAAGGTGGAAGCGCTGGACCGCGGCGCCGTCGATTATGTGGTCAAGCCCTTCGGCGTCGGCGAACTGATGGCGCGTGTGCGCGCCGTCCTGCGCCAGCGCCCGGCCGATGCTGAACCGGCGACCACCGTCACCGCCGGCGCCGTCGTCATCGACCTCGCGCGCCGGGTGGTGGGGCGCGACGGTGCGGAGGTCCACCTGTCGCGCAAGGAGTACGAGCTTCTGGCGATGCTGGCCCGCCACGCCGACCATGTCCTGACCCACACCGAACTGCTGCGCGAGGTCTGGGGGCCGGCGCATGTCCACGACACCGCCTATCTGCGGGTCTATGTGAAGCAGCTCCGCCAGAAGCTGGAGGCCGACCCCAACCTGCCGGCACTGATCGTGACGGAGCCGGGGGTGGGATACCGGTTCAGGACCGGGGTGGAGTGATGGCGGGTCGGCGTCAATGCCGCCGTATCCTCCGCTCCGATCCCCGCCCAAAACTCCGATAGGCGGCGACGGCAGCCACCGCCACGCCGGCCATCAGCACGGGCGACACCCAGGCGGGCGGCGGGGTATAGAAGCCGCCGACCACTCCCCGCCCCCGCTCCACCGGCCGGAACAGGTTACCGTCGCTGTGCGGAGCCGGAGGCTGGCGGTCGAAATGACGGTGGGCGCCATAACCGGCGATCTTCTCCACCAGACGCGGCGCCACCGCATAGCCCAGGCGCGACAGCGGAGCCAGCGCCCCGACCAGGGCGCGGGCGCGCGGACGGCGGGCGATCGCCACCATGGTCTCCGCCACGTCGTTCGGATCGTCGTAGATCGGACCTTCCGGCGACAGCTCGTGTCCGGTGTAATTGGCGCCGTGCATCATGCCCGGCGTGTCGGTGAAGGACGGGTAGACGCCGCAGACATGCAGGTCCGGGCTGTCCACCAGTTCCGCCCGCAGGCTGTCCAGCATGCCGTCGAGCCCGAACTTGCTGGCCGAATAGGCCGCGGCATAGGGCGCCGGGGCGAAGGCGCCGATCGAAACGGTGGCGATGAAGGTCCCATGCCCCTGGCGGCGGAACAGCGGAATTACCGCGTGAGCGCCGTAGAGCGGTCCCAGCAAATTGGTTTCGATCACCCGACGATGCGCCTCGACCGGCGTGTCTTCGAAGCGACCGACGGCGCCGACGCCGGCATTGGCGATCCAGATGTCGATGGAGCCGTATTCCTCCACCGTGCGGTCGGCCAGACGCTTCACCGCGTCGGCATCAGTCACGTCGGTGGGGATGACGACGGCGCTGGCGCCGAGGCCGCGGCACTCCTCCGCCACCTCCTCCAGCAGTTCCTCGCGGCGGGCGGCCAGCGCCAGCCGGGCACCCTCCCGCGCGAAGGCCAGGGCGGTGGCCCGCCCGATCCCGCTCGACGCCCCGGCCACCACCACGACGGCCCCGTTCAGATCCCGCATGCCTCGTCCCTCCGGCTGACGCTGTATCGACAGCCTCAACAGGAGGGGGTGGAGGGTGTTGCGGGTCCGCCGGTCAACGCTTCTTTCCGCCGCCCTTCGCACCACCCTTATCGCCGCCGTGCGGCAGGTAGCTTTCGACGAAGTCCTTGGCGGTGCCCTTCAGCATGTCCCACACCTCCGGATCGCCCTTGGCGAGCGTCGCCATCATCGCGGCGGCGTTCTTCAGCGAGATGTGCGGCGGCAGCGGCGGGACGTTGGGATCGGTGTAGGCCTCGACCACGACCGGGCCTCGGGTCGCCAGCGCCTCGTCCCAGACCTTGCCGAGGTCTTCCGGCTTGTCGACGAACAGGCCCTTAAAGCCCAGCAGTTCGGCATAGCGGGCATAGGGAACGTCGGGAAGCGCCTGCGAGGCCTCGAACTTCGGATCGCCGGCCTGGGCGCGCATCTCCCACGTCACCTGATTGAGGTCGCGGTTGTTCAGAACCAGCACGATGAAGCGTGGGTCGCTCCACTGCTTCCAGTATTTCTGCAGGGTGATGAGGGCGTTCATGCCGTTCATCTGCATGGCGCCGTCGCCGACGATGGCCAGCACCGGGCGGTCGGGATGCGCGAACTTGGCGGCCAGCGCATAGGGCATGCCCGGTCCCATGGTGGCGAGGCCGCCGCACAGGCTGGCCTTCATGCCTCGCCGGATCTTGATATCGCGGGCGTACCAGTTGGTGCCCGACCCGGTGTCGCAGGCGATCACAACGTCGTCCGGCAGCTTCGGCGACAATTCCCAGAAGACGCGTTGCGGGTTCAGCGGCGTGGCGTCGTTCATGGCGCGGGCTTCCAGCACCTTCCACCAGTCGGCGACGCCGGCCTCGATCCCGTCGCGCCACGAGCGGTCCTGCTTGCGCTGCAGCAGCGGGATCAGCTCACGCAACGTGCCGGCACTGTCGCCGACCAGATTGACCTCCATCGGATAGCGGATGCTGAGCATCTTCGGATCGATGTCGATCTGCACGCCGCGCGCCTGCCCCTCCTTGGGCAGGAACTCCGAATAGGGGAAGCCGGAGCCGATCATCAGCAGCGTGTCGCAGTTCACCATCATCTCGTAGCTGGGCCGGGTGCCGAGCAGCCCGATGGAGCCGGTGACGAAGGGCAGGTCGTCGGGCAGTGCCGCCTTGCCGAGCAGGGCCTTTGCGACGCCGGCGCCAAGGATGTCGGCCACCTCGATCACCTCGTCGGTGGCGTTCAGCGCCCCGGCGCCGACCAGGATCGCCACTTTCGAGCCGGCGTTCAGCACGTCGGCGGCGCGGCGCAGGTCCGCCTCCGCTGGGCGCACGACGGGAGCGGAGTAGCCGACGCCGGAATGGATGGTGCCGTGGGCGCGCGGCGGCGTCTCCACGGCATCCATCTCCTGCAGGTCGTTGGGCAGGATGATGCAGGTCACCGTCCGCTCGGCCTTGGCGATGCGCACCGCGCGGTCCACCAGATGCCGCACCTGGGCAGGCGTGGAGGCCATGTGGACATACTCGCCCGCCACATCCTTGAACAGGGAGACGAGGTCGACCTCCTGCTGGTAATGGCCGCCCAGCGCGGTCAGCGCCTGCTGCCCGACGATGGCCAGCACCGGCTGGTGGTCGAGCTTCGCATCATAGAGGCCGTTCAGCAGATGGACGGCGCCAGGGCCGGAGGTTGCAAGGCAGACGCCCAGTTCGCCGGTGTATTTGGCATGTGCGGTCGCCATGAATGCCGCCAATTCCTCGTGGCGGGCCTGGACGAAATCGAACTGGTCGCCGGTGCGGGCGAGCGCGCCGACCAGCCCGTTGATGCCGTCGCCGGGATAGCCGAAGACCCGCTTCACACCCCATTCCGAGAGCCGCTGCCAGAAGAAATCGCTGACGTTCGGAGCCATTGTCGCCTCTCTTGTCTCTGGTCGTGT
This sequence comes from uncultured Azospirillum sp., assembly GCF_946480385.1. Next base: position 1,197 of record NZ_CAMLJP010000063.1, on the reverse strand, counting down.
TTCACCGCCATGTCTGTTTCAACTGCGATCCGCCCCTTCGGTTCGCCCGAAGCGTTCGATTTTTTTTGCAGCCCTGCCCCGTCCGGCATCAGGCGGAGGCGGCGAGCCGCTCCAGCTTCGCCGGGATACCCTGGCGCACGGCGGTCCCGGCGATCGGATCGACCCACACCGACGCTCCGGCGCGGGAAGGATCGGCGATGCCGAGATCGTTCAGGTTGATGCCCGCCCCGATCTCCGGCAGCGAAGGCTGGCTGTGCCCGCCGATCAGGTGCGGACGGGCGCCAAATTCGCGATGGCCGAAACCATGCTCCACCGCAAGCACGCCACGCGTCACGCCATGGCGGACGATGGCGGTGGCCTCCCGCACCCCGCCCGGCGTGGCGATGCGGATACGGTCGCCGGTCTCGATGCCCAGGCGGCGGGCGTCCTCGGCGTTGATGCCGACCGGATTCTCCGGATGCAGGTGGCGCAGCCGGCCGGCGGCGATGGTGTAGGCGCTGACCAGCACGGACTTGGAGCTGATCAGCTGGAACGGCCAGTCCTCCGCCTTGTGGTGCTTATGAACCGGGCTGCCGTCGGCGAAGACCGGCTCCATCCAGGTGGCGGTGCCGGTCCAGCGCCGGCCAGTGATGCTGCTCTTCGCCGTTCCTACCGCCTCGTTGTAGACCTGCAGCGGCTTCAGAAACTTGTGGGCCGCCTTGTCGCCCTCGAAGCCTTCCGCCTGATTCTGGTAACGGCCGCCGCGCGCCAGGATGTAGGCGACCTTGCGCCATTCCTCCGGCTTCAGCGTGGCCTGCAGCGCCGGCATCACCCGTTCGACGCCGGACAGGGCGATGTCGCGGTCATCGGCGTCGGCGACTGTCAATCGGCATGAGATTGGGACCCTGGATCGGCGTGGAAAAGGGACCCCGTTGAGCTGGTGAGGGCTTGTCGTCCAGGTCGTCCATGGAGGGGACCCGCGCGTGCCGCGCAGTGCCCTCATCTGCGACGGAGCGGCACGCGCGGGGAGGCGCTGTGGGCGACTTGGACGACCCGGCGGCCGGAGTCAGGCGCGGTTTTTGAAGCGCCAGCTTTCGTTGCCGGTCTCAAGGATCTCGCAGTGGTGGGTGAGCCGGTCGAGCAAGGCAGTGGTCATCTTGGCGTCGCCGAAGAGCGATGGCCATTCCCCGAACGCCAGGTTGGTGGTGACGATCACGG